>CAYJVS010000018.1:2344-12811 GCA_964373635.1 uncultured Gammaproteobacteria bacterium | reverse complement strand
CATTGATTGGCCTGGATTCCGGCTCCGGGGCCGGAATGACACCAAACGCGTAAGTCCTATATGCATGACCTCTTTACGCGCAAGTTCCAGGAGGATTTGGCGCGCCGTGGACCGCTGGCCGACCGCATGCGGCCGCGGACGTTGGAAGAGTTTGAGGGCCAAGAAGCGTTGGTGGGACCAAACAAGCTCCTGCGCCAGGCGATTGAATCTGACGAGCTGCCCTCAATGATTTTTTGGGGGCCGCCCGGGTCGGGAAAAACCACGCTGGCGGCGGTGATTGCCCGCCTGACGCAATCCACGTTTGTTCAATTTTCCGCCGTGACGGCGGGCATGAAAGAACTGCGGGAAGTCATCCGTCAGGCTGAAGACCGGCGCCAGCTCCACGGCCAGCGCACGATTCTGTTTCTCGACGAGATCCATCGTTGGAACAAATCCCAGCAGGATGCGCTGTTGCCGTACGTGGAACGCGGCGTGGTAACCTTGATTGGCGCCACGACGGAAAATCCCTCCTTTGAGGTCAACGGCGCCTTGTTGTCGCGGTGCCGCGTCTTCGTGTTTCAGGCGCTGGCCATGGCGTCCATCGGGCGGATTTTAGAGCGGGCGATTGCCGACCGCGCGCGCGGCTTGGGACAGTACCGCGTTACGGCTCCCCTGCCAGTGCTTGAGGCTTTAGCCGTGCTGTCCAACGGCGACGCCCGGAGCGCCTTGAACGCGCTGGAGTTTGCCGTCCGTTCCCAAGCGAAAAACCCCGGCGATGCCGTGACGCTGACGGAAACCCTGGTCAAAGAGGCCTTGCAACGCGGCCACTTGCCGTACGATCGCGCTGGAGAAGAACATTACAACATCATCTCGGCCCTGCACAAATCCGTGCGCGGCGGCGCCGCGGATGCGGCGCTCTACTGGCTCGGCCGGATGCTTGAGGCCGGCGAAGATCCGCTCTACGTGGCGCGCCGCTTGATCCGCATGAGCGTTGAAGACATTGGGTTAGCCGATCCGCGAGCTCTGGAGGTCGCCCTGGCGACTTACCAAGCTTGCCATGTGGTGGGGATGCCGGAGTGCGACGTGATTTTGGCGCGGTGCGCGGTTTACTTGGCTCATGCGCCCAAGTCCGTTGACGTCTACCGCGCGTACGGTAAAGTCAAACAGGACGTGCACACCACGCTGAATGAACCCGTGCCCCTACACTTGAGAAACGCCCCGACTCCGCTGATGCAGGAACTGGGGTACGGGCGCGGCTACCAGTACTCGCCCGACCATGACGGGCAAGAAGAGCAAGAGTACTTGCCACCCAGCCTCAAGGGGAGGAAATACCTCACCACCGCGAAAGCACCAAGCACCAAATCCCCAATCCCAAACAATACCCAATGACCAAAATCCCCCATTCAAAACCCTGGTGATTGGTAGTCGGAATTTTGAATTTTGTTTGGGATTTGGTGCTTGGAATTTGGAATTTTTAACCATTATGCCTCCGGTCAAAACCATCGGATTTGTGGTGTTTCGGCGCGCCGCCGGGGGCGTGGAGTACTTGCTGTTGCACCATCGCGGCCGGTACTGGAATTTTCCCAAAGGGCGGGCCGAGGCGCACGAGCAACCGGACGAGATGGCCACGGCTTTTCGGGAACTGGCGGAGGAAACGGGCCTGGTGAAAACCAGCGTGCGCCTGATCCCCGGCTTTCGCCGCACCTACACGTACCACTTTACCGGCCGCGATGCCGCCGGAACTCCCGAGGCCGTCACCAAGCTCGCCATTTTTTATCTCGCCGAGCTGGCCGGCAATCCGCCGATTCGGGTTTCCTCCGAGCATCTGGGTTGGGAGTGGTTTGATTACCCGGCGGCCTGGGAGCGCTTGTATTACCCGGGCGGCCGGCGCATCCTGGAAGCCGTCAAGGAATTTCTTGACGCGCGAGCGCACCATGATAAGGTAGCAGAGGGAAATCCCCAGCGCCAACAGCTCAAAATCCCAAATCCCAAATCCCAAATCCCAAACAATACCCAATGACCAAACTTCCAACGCTTCGTATTTTGGTATTGGAATTTTGAATTTGTTTGGAATTTGGTGCTTGGAATTTCAAATGGTGTATGTCCCCTGAACGTTGGGAGCAGATCAAGGGTCTGATCAAAGATCAGTTTGATCTCCTTTCCGAGCGCCGCGAGCCGTTGTCCAGCGGCGATCCCGGTGAGGCGGAAATCATGGAGTTTGTTTCGCCGGCGGGCAAAATCCGGTTGGAGTGGACCGACCAACCATTGAGGGTCAGCAGCCGGGCATTGGGCTCCAAACGCATCGGCGGCGACACCACCGTGATTGACGAGTACTCGGAGACCGAACGGGTGCATCGCTTCAGCGCCGCGCGGTGGGACGCGGCCTCGTCGTCGTGGGTGACGCTCCGCGGGGCCGATGATCTGCCGCCGCTGGGTGGAAAAAATTAATCTTTGCCCTAAGCTGGCGAGGAAGATCCGCGTGATGATCCGCGTCAAAAATCCGCGCGCGGATCCGCGTGGCTGAAGATGGGCGGTTTTCCGTATGTTGCCTTTCCTTCACCTATTGACCGTACTGACCCCCGTCGTCGTTTTTGGCTTATTTGAACGGCTGTTTCGCGTCCCCGCCGACTTGCCGTGGGTGGTCACGGTGATTGGCGCGGTGACCAGCGGCGTCACGCTCCTGTTGGCGCGGCCGGGATTGCGGCGCTTGGCGCAAACGCGGTGGGTGGGGGCGGGCTTGGTGTTGTCCGGAACCCTGTTGATTATTACCACGCCGTTGTTGGGTTTTCAGCAAGTGCGTTCCTTTAGCGAAGGACTGGACTCCGGCTTCACCGCGCAGCTCCCGTGGCTGGTCACGGCAACCGTCGTGGTGCTGGCCGTTTGGGTGATGCTCCAAACGGCGCGGCGGCTGACCCCGGTGCCGCAGGTGCTGACGCCGTTGTACCTCGTCGCGGGCGAAATCCTTTTGCTCATGGCGCTGGAAGGGCGTTGGTTTGTCCGCGTCGTCACGGTGGTGTTTGCCCTGCTGTTGTTTGTGGCGCTGGAAGATCTCTACCTGGCGTTTCACCAACCCACTCGTCACTCCGGGTCCGCCTCCTTGAACATTGCCACGTACCTCGGGGCGGTCACCTACTTCGCGGTTGCCGCCAGCCTCCTGTGGTTGATGATCTTTTTTTCGTTCCCCCTCTGGTTGGGAGCGTTGCTGTTGGGCGGCCTGACGGTCTTGTTGACCTACCAGACCTTGTGGGCGATTGGCGGTTCGGGCCGCGCCGGCATCCCCTATCTGGTTGCCTTGCCGGTCGTCAGCATGGAGTTGTTCTGGGCGGTGAGCTATCTGCCAACCAGCGTGTACGTGGGCGCGTTACTGCTCACCGCCGGTTGGTACGTCGTTTCCGGATGCGGCAGAAACCAGCTTTTGGGAACCCTGCATCGTCACGTGGTGTGGCGGTATCTGATCATTGGCGGCTTGAGCGTGTTGGTGGGGTTGCTAACGGCCAAATGTCAGGTGGCGCTTCCCTGCCTGGCGTTGCTCTTGGGCTGGTCCGGCTGATCCCCCGGTTGCTCGGGCCGGGCTGGAGTTTCGCCGGGACGCGCTTGGTTGTCGGCATGTTGGGGATCAAGCTTGAGGTTGGCGGGGTTTGGACTGTAATGAGGGTTAGTGATTTTCCAGCGCTCCACGAATTGCCCCATTCCCCTTTTTGCCAATTTATTGCGTAACGTGGTTTTTTGCCGCGACCACTTGAGCAAACTAATGAAGGAAATTTTGTACCTGCCGCGGCTCACCACGTAGTTGAGCTTCCCGTCTTTGAGCGCCCGGCGAACCGTTCGCTGTTCAAGTCCAAAGAATTTTGCCGCTTCGGAAACGGACAGCCGGATAATTTCTTGATTCATAAAATAAGGTCAACTTTGTCTACATTAGTGTAGACAAATAACCACTGGTTTGTCAATTATGTCGTACCGTTTTTATACGGGTATCAGGGATTTTTCCGGAACATTCCCCATATCGCAACGGGGTTTTTATTTTCATCCGCTTGACAGTTATCAAGAAAATTATTATTTTTTACATTACCTCAAACCTGGGCATGTAACGCCCGGTTATATTTTGCGTCTACCAATGCAGAAGCGCCAAGAAAAGACCTGGCTGGCCGAGATTAAAGCCGGGAATGTCCAGTCCTTTGAACGGGTATACGAGGCGTTTCTAGCGCCGATTTACCGTTTCATCTTGTTTAAGGTTTCGCACCGGCAGGATGCCGAGGATTTGAGCTCACAAGTGTTTCTTCGGGCCTGGCAGTACCTGTACCAGCAACAGCGGCCGGTGGAAAATCTGCGCGCGTTTCTTTATCAGGTGGCGAAAAATTTGGTGATTGATTTTTATCGTCAGCGCGCGCGGCAGGGTATCGCGCTGGAGACGCGCGAGGTGACCGTCCAGGCGGACGAGCAGCAGCTCCAATTGTTCCAGCGGATCGATCGGAATGTTGAACTCGCCGACATCGAACGGGCGCTCCGAACGCTTAAAGACGAGCACAAGGAAGTCGTGTTGCTCCGTTACGTGGAAGAACTTTCCGTCAAGGAAATTGCCGCGATTGTCGGCAAGTCGCATGGGGCGGTTCGGGTGATCCTCTTTCGCGCCCTCAAGGTTCTGCGCCGCCAGATCGCGGTCAATGCGCCCCCGTCCACCAATTCTCCGTCACCATCATCCGATACCGCCGCTGGCCTCTGAACGTGATGTTATGAAACATTCAGAACTCATCCACCATCTCCGGCAACTCAAGCAGGTCGTCCCGCGGCCTGAATGGGCGGCGAGTTCCCGCGACGTGGTGTTGCGGGAGATTCAACGCCAGGTCAGTCCGGCCCCGCTTCCCCCGCTGGCAAGGTGGGCGCCGCGCGCCGCCGGACGGGTGTGGGAGAGCCTGCGCCGTTTAGCGCGGCAGCCGGTGTTAGCCCTTGGGGCGGCGCTCCTTTTGGCGCTGGCGACCGGCTTGACCGTGAACGCGGCGTTTTACAGCTTGCCCGGCGAGCCGTTGTACCGCATGAAACTGGCATTTGAGCGCACCCAACTGGCGTTGGTGAGCGATGCGGCCCAGAAAACCGAGCTCAAAGTTGAGTTTGTGAAAAACCGGGTCAAGGAGATTGAAAAATTAGTTGCCGAGCAGCCGGCGGCGCCGGAGTCCCGCAAGCAAGTCAAGCAAGTGGTCAGCCGGTTCACGCGGGAGGTCGCGTCCGTCCGTCAGGATTTGACGAAGAGCTTCGCGGATCAGCGCACCGTATTTCAGATTGCCGTGTCGGTTGATCAGGCGGGTTCAGAGTTAGCCGCGAAGTTAAAACCGGCGACGCTCAACCCCACGACCCCGACGCAGCGGGAAATTCGCCAGGCCGTGTCCGAGGCGGTGGCCGCCGCCGAGGCCACGAGTTTTTCGGCGCTCGATGTCGCGATGAGCCGTCCGACTGGCGTCCCGTCCAGTCTGCCGTTGCCCACGGCGGACGTGCAGCAGTATTTGCAGGAAAAGGCCGAGCGGCTGCTCGTGCAGGTCAAGCAGCTGCCCGGCGATAACGCCGATGATCAGGCAGTTGAGCGGGCGTTAACCGCCATGTTGGAGCAGGCGGTTGCGTTGGTGAAGCAAGGCGAATTCACGCGCGCCGTAACCGCCCTCACCACCGTACGCGCCCAACTTGACGCGTTGCCAATGTCCGATGCAACGCCGCGGCCAGCCTCTTCACCAGACGCCTCCCCCGCTCCACGGCCGTCGCCGCGAGTACTCGGGCCGGCCCCCGGCCCCGCGCCGGCTGCCTTCCCCGACCAGACGCCCGCGCCGGCCGCCGCGGTTGCGCCCGAGGGCGCGGCCGCGCCGGCGGAGAGCAATGCCACGCGGGAAACGACACAAGACTTTTTACCTTAACGGGACCGCTGCAAAAGTCCATTTCTGCTGCGAATTCCAAATTTCGGCTGCAAAATCGCAACCGCTCCTCCGCTTATCTTTCAGATAAACATCGTCGCATTTCCGATTTTTCGCTTCGAAATTTGGAATTCTCGCCACGAAAGCGACTTTTGCAGAGGTCCCTAACTAAACTTAACCAACAGCGGTGAGCCATCGGAGATCAGGGGCTAAAACAATGGTTTTAGTTTCTGGTCTCCGATAGCAGCCGTATAAGTTATTAGTTCACCCGTTGTCGGAGGGTTTGACTTCCCGTTTGGTCTGGCGTATCACCAATAAAGGTCGTCTTCGGATTAACCCCCGAAGGTTGGGCGGAACGCTAGGAACGTAATCATGGGATCCAAACGGGTTTTGTCGCCTTCCGGCGGCGGGAGAACCTTAAAGAAAGGAACTAACTAATGTCTACTAACGTAACCAAACGGGTAAAGCGGGCGTTAAGTTACGCCGTGGCCGGAACCACGATCGCGTGGTCAGTGGGCTTGGCCGGACTGCCGCTCGCCTTGGGCGCCACCGCCGGCGATCTGATCAAGATCACCTGCGCGGCGGGCGCGGGCGCGAGCGACCCCTGTAGGTCGGTCTACTACTTCGGCTCGGACAGCAAGCGCTACGTTTTCCCCGATGAGAAAACCTACAAAACCTGGTACGCGGATTTCTCCGGCGTGAAGCAAATTTCGCGCACGGAGATGGAGTCATACCTGATCGGCGGCAACGTCACGGCGCGGCCAGGGGTCAAGATGGTGAAAATCGTCACCGACCCGCGCGTCTACGTGGTCGGCAAGGGCGGTCAACTCTGGCACGTCGCCACGGAAGACGTGGCCAAGGCGCTCTACGGCGACCAGTGGGCCAAACTGGTTAACGACGTTCCGGATGCGTTCTTCGTCAACTACAAAGTCGTCCTGGACGCCGACGGCGTGACGCCCAAGAAAGTCACCGCGGCTGCCGACTACGATAAGGCGGCCCAACAGACGGCATCCGCCACGATTAACGCGGACAAGGGCCTCGCGGCCGGTACGGGCACCACGCCGCCCGTAACGGGTGGTCCGGTCGGTTCGACATTGTCGGTCGCTTTGGCGGCTGACACGCCGGCGTCCGGCATCGTGGTGCAAAACGCCATTCGCGTGCCGTTCACGACGGTCAATTTCACCGCCTCCTCGGACGGCGACGCGACGATTGACGCGTTGGTCGTTGTGCGCGGCGGCGGCGCGGCCCAAGACGGCGCGTTTGCCGGCGTGGTGCTGTGGGACGGCGACACGGACACGCGGATCTCCAATACGGCGCGCACCTTGAGTTCGCTGCACGAGGCGTCGTTTAACGAGGACATCGTGGTCAAGGCTGGCACGACCAGAAAAGTCATCATCGCCGGCAACATGGCCTCGGCCCTCACCAACTACGCGGGTGAAGTCCCGACGCTCGGCATCAAGTCCATCACGATGAAAGGCGCAACCACGTTGGTGGGCGCCAGTCTGCCCTTGTACGGCAATTACCAGACCCTGAACAACACCGTTACCATCGGCACGCTGACGATTACCACCGGCGCGGACAACCCATCCAGTTCAACGCAAAAGATCGGCACCACCGACTACATCTTCACCGGCTTGCGGGTGACCGCGGGTTCGGCGGAAGACATGGAGATCACCAAAATGGTCTTCAACCAAGGCGGCACGGCGGCCGACTCCGACGTCCAAAACCTTGATTTGGTGGTGGACGGTTCGGTGATTGCCACCGTGGCCAAAGCCGCGGACAAAAACATAGAGTTTGACCTGCGGGCCAATCCGTTAAAGCTGGACAAGGGCAAGTCCAAGCAGGTCAACCTGCGCGGCGACATCACCAGCGGTTCCTCGCGCACGATTCGCTGGGACATCAAAAAGCAAGATGACGTGATCGCCAAGGGCAAAACATTCGGCTTCAGCCCAACGCCCACGTTCAACAACTCCAGCGAACCCTACCACAACCAGGGGGGAACCATTACCATCAACCGCGGCACGGTCAACGTCTCTCCGACCTCGGGAACGTTAAACTCCAACATCGCGGAAGACACCAAGGACGTGCTCCTGGGACGGTTTGACTTTGACGTCCGCGGCGAGTCCGTTTCGTTTGAGACCGTCGGCCTCCAGTTTGTGGTCGCGACCTCAACGGCGGGCGCGCAACCCGATGACATCACCAACGTCAAACTGGTGGACAGCACCGGCAAAGTCCTGGGCGGACCCAAGGACGTCTCCAACGGCGTCTACGATGAGGTGACCTCGGCCACTGACCGGGTTGGCGCGGCCACCATCACCGACACCTTCATCCTGCCGCCGGGCGTGAACACCATCGAGGTGCGCGGCGACCTGAACGCCGACTTCGGCGCCAACGACACGATCAAAGTCCAAATAACGCCGAAAGCCAACATTACGGCCAAGGGCGTGGATACGGGCGAAACCCTGGTTGCCGCGGACAAGGAACCCTCGGGGGTCCAGACCTCGGCCACCTACACGCTGAAGACCGCGGCGCTCGCCATGAGCGTGGAAAACACCCCGGTCTCGCAAAACGTCGTCGGCGGCTCGCAGAATTTTGAGTTCGCGCGCTTCCGGCTGGACGCGTCTGACTCGGGCGAGGATGTCAAGATTACCCAGATGGCGTCGGAATTGAACACCACGACCGGGGTGCCCGCCGACTACACCAACTGGCGCGTCTTTGACGGCGACACGGCATTGCAGACCTCCAACAGTCCGGATCCCACGAGCACCACTGCCGGACGGGCGACCACGACCTTTACTTTCGTCAACCCGTTAATCATCACGAAGGGAACGGTTAAGACGCTGCGGATTGTCGCCAGCATCTCGGCCTCTCGGACATCCGGCACCATCACGGTCGGCATGTCAACCGCCAGCGGCGGACTGTCGGCGACCGGCAAATCCTCGGGCCAAAGCGCCACCGTCACGGTGAGCGCCAGCGCCGGGCAAACCATGACCATGCAGGCGGCCGGCACGCTGACGATCTCGGCGGTGAACACGAACTACCAGGCGGGTCTGCTGCCCGCGAACACCAGCGGCCTGGAAGTCGGCACCTTTAGGATGACCGCGGCGCGGGAGTCGGTTCGGCTGGAGAAAATCTACCTCTCGGCAACCAGCACCAGAAACCTCACGGCGTCCAACGTCAAGAGCGCCTTCAACCAAATTAAGGCGATTCACCTCTTTGACGGCGCCACGCGCCTCACGCCGGAATTCGGGGTCCAACCGACCACCACCGATCGTTCTGGTATCAGTACCGTGCTGGTTGACATCACCTCTAACCCAATTGTCGTGGGCACGGCCGCGGCTCGAGACATTCTGGTTAAGGTGGACACCAACCCCACGACGCGCTACCCGCAAGCCTCCACCGGCGACCCGGGCCAGGGCTTTACCTTGTCCATCGCGGGGGCAACCGACCTGACCGCCAAGGGCGTGCAGTCCGGCACCACGTTGGCCGCTTCCAGCATTACGCTTTCCAACGCGACCCTGGTTGACTGGGCGGTGATGGGGAGCGTGCCGATTGTGACGGTCCACGGCGACTTGCCGACCGCGGAAAAAATCGGCGGCAGCGCCACGCTTCCGAAGCTGGTTGCGGGCTCGCAGAAAGAGATCTATCGCTTCAGGGTTGGAGCGGACAGCGCCGGTGACGTGTACCTCTACGGGGTGAGCATTGCGACGGACATGCAGAAAGCCACCGTCACCAGTCCGTTCATCTCGCTGGTGGACACGGGCCAGCAGCTGGCCGCGACCACCACCGCGCCGATTGATCCGGCGACAACTACCAGCCGCCTCTACCGGTCGTGGACGTTCGTGTTCACCAGCGACGGTCTGGCGCCGTCCAACCTGACGTACTCGCCGTACCGCATCACGCTCGGCTCGTCGAAGCTCTTCGTCATGAAGGGCGACATCGCCTGCTGGACGGACAACGGTTGCGGCACGACCAACCCCTCGGGCAGCTTAGGCGTCTCGTTCTTGGGTGATCCGGCATTCCCGACCACCTATCCGAACAGCGCCGTCGCCCTGTACTCCACGGGCGACAACAAGAACCACTTCATCTGGAGCGATGCCGCGATCATGGGGCCTGTTGGTGTGGCCTCGGGCACGTCAACGACTTCCGAACAGTGGTTCAACGGCTTCCGCGTCCGCAGCGCGGTTAGCGCGCTGGGCCGGCTCCAAGCCACCACCACGGATGTCACGTTCAACCCCTAACGTTCAGTTGCTAGCCTGAACGCGAACGGGGAGCAAACGGATACCGTGCGCAGCAACCCCGCACTTTCCCCGGGAAAGTGCGGGGTTTGCCGTGACCCTCACCCGCCCTCCGGGCACCCTCTCCCTCACCCCGGTTCCCTCTCTCCTTGTGGGAGAGGGTTGGGTGAGGAGAGGGTCTGGACTGTCCATCAACAACATTCCCTCTCCCTTTGGGAGAGGGTTGGGTGAGGGGTAAGGGCTGGGGAGGGAGTACCTCCCGGTCATTCTCATCTCCAGAATCTGGCGCCGCGTCCGTCATTCTGGCGCCGCGTCCGTCATTCTGGCGCCGCGTCCGTCATTCTGGCGCCGCGTCC
>CAYJVS010000018.1:0-2244 GCA_964373635.1 uncultured Gammaproteobacteria bacterium | reverse complement strand
TCTGGCGCCGCGTCCGTCATTCTGGCGCCGCGTCCGTCATTCTGGCGCCGCGTCCAGAATCTGGGGTGCCACGCCCTGATCCTGGACAAGCCAGGATGACGGGTGGGAGGGAAAATGAGATGCCACCATTGCTTCCTTCGCCAATCTTCGGTACCATAATCACTACGAGTATGCCCCGTTAGACAACTTTGTTGATCAACGGAGACGAAAATAGAAGATAGAAAATTACTCCCAAACGCCAACTCATAGTTGAACAACAAGGTTGTTGCCATGGAAGATTGCGAGATATACAAAGTTGTCTAACGGGGTATGCCCCGTTCACGGCGCTGGGAACTCGGGATTTTCGCCGGCATTTTGATCCTCGCCGCCGGGCTGATTTTTTTTCGCCTCACCCGCGCGGACGTGCAAACCGACGCCGGGCACTACGCGCTGCGGGCCGTGGGGTACCTTGACTTTTTGGATTCCGACCGGCAGACCACGCCATTCCAGTGGTTTGCTTCCACCACGCCGCCGCTGTGGACGAGGCTGTCGCTGCACGACCATCCGCCGCTGGTGTTTGGCATTCAGCACGGATTTTTTCGGATGTTCGGGGTGAATGATTGGGTGGCCGTGCTGCCGTTCGCGATTGCCGGGTTAGTGAGCGTGGCGCTGACGTACCTGATCGGGCGGACGCTTGGAGGGCCGGCCGTGGGCTTGCTTGGCGCCGGCCTGCTTGCCGTGGCGGCGTTTTTCACCTGGAGCAGCCGGATTGGGTATCTGGAAGGCGTGGAGAACGCGTTCATCCTGATGGCGGTGTGGTTGTTCCTCCGCGCTCGCGCTGACCCGCGCTTTCTGCCCGTTTGGGGAGCTGGTTTGGGGTTAGCGCTGTTGACCAAGTATAGCGCGCTGTTTTTGCTCCCGGCGTTTTTTCTCGTCGTGTGGTGGGATCGGCGGGCGTGGTTCAAGGATCAGCGATTTTGGTGGAGCGTCGCGCTGGCGGCGGTCGTGGTCAGCCCCGTCGTGGTATATAACCTCAAGATGTGGCAGATGACCGGGCACCTTGACGTCCAGTGGTCGTCAGTCATCCCCGGCATGCGCGAGGCCGCGAATCGCGATTGGCCGCTGTTTTTTTCCGGTCCGCGCACGACGTCGCCGCTTACCAACCTGCGCGATTTGTGGCGGACGCTGGTGGGCGCGTTTTCCCTGCCGTTTGCCTGGCTGTTGCTCTACTCGGCGTTGGCGCTTCCAGTCCTTCGGCTGCGTCGGCCGCTCCGTTTCGGCGAAGGATTCATCGGCATTGGCCTTGGCTTTCTGGTCGCATTTTTCACCCTGACCGCGCCCTCCCACCGCTACCTGCCGATTCTTGTGCCCTGGCTGGCCCTGGCCGCGGCTTTGGGCTTGACTGGTCTGTGGGCAGCGCTGCCGCACCATGGGTACCGCTGGCGGGTAGTTGCCGTGATTACTTGCGCCGCGGTCGTCGTGAGTGAGCTCTTGTTTAACTACAATACCAACCATGCCTGGGCCGCCGCCGGTCAGGTCGGACGCGATTACGCCGCGTACCGCCAGGAGCGTTTGGGGTTTCAGGAGTTGCGGGAATACCTTGAACCGCGGCTGCGCCAAAACCCAACCTATCAATCGGCCATTTCCGTCCCCCAACGGTTTGTTGACTACCGCGTGTTGCGCCTTTCGCCGGGCCGAGACGTGCTATTGTATGATGACGGATTACTCTGGTTTGCCGCGGTTTGGTACCTGCGGCGCGAGCGCCTCTACCACCAGCTGGTGGCGGTGCTGCAGTACGCCGATTTGGTCAGCACCGGCGTGTTGGATCGCTGGCAGAAGTTTTTTACCGACGCCGGCACAAGGACGCTGTACTTTGTTGAGGGCCGTAATCCCGCGGTGTATGACCCTTGGGCGCGGGCGGTAGGCCCCAGCCTGAAAAGTCATGAGTTTGCCGCCGAGTTGGACCAGTTGCTATCCGCTGGCGTATCGGGTAAGGTGACGGAAATTCGGACGCGCGACGGTCAACCGGCCTTTCGGGTCTACGAAATTCCATTGAATCCGTGAGGCCCGCGGGAAGAGCTCCGGTCAAAACCCGAGTTCTCCCCCTGACGAAGGGGGAGTGAGAGGGGGGAGATAAGTTTTAACATGAGTAGGACTTACGCATTTGGTGTCATTCCGGCCCCGGAGCCGGAATCTAGGCCAACCAATGAGCCAGATCCTGGACAAGCCAGGATGACGCCTGGACTCGGCCAGGATGACGCCTGG
>CAYJVS010000017.1:0-13304 GCA_964373635.1 uncultured Gammaproteobacteria bacterium | reverse complement strand
CCGCCATCACGCACACCGCCTTTGACCTCGCCCTGATGTTTGGGGTGGTGGCGTAGTTTAGTGGTAAGTTGTAAGTGGTAAAGTGGTAAGTTAAAAAGAAAGGCGCGCGGTTGGAAAACCACGCGCCTGGAGTTCCCGCGATCATTCTAATTTCAAGAGATCGGGCGGAAGACAATACTCCTCGGAGAGTTCACGCAGTGCTTGGCGAAAAATTCTCTGCTTCATCTCATCTGAGAGAGCATCGAACCCTGGCGACTTCCCCTGCATGCATCCGCAGGTATACGCCATTCCATCGCAAAGTATCTCTTTGATCGTTCCGATGAATGATCTAATGACGGCTGGCGACGGTTCCATTGGTATGACTTGCCTCCTGAAAGAACATTGGTAAACTGATCCTACACGAAACGAAAATATTGTAAGACATACTTACGATTGTTGTCAATGATTCACGGCCGTCAGGAGCGTTCCTTATCTCATGTATGGGTGCCAAGACTTCCAGAATAATCCTCGGGATTGAAACCAGCTGCGATGAAACAGCGGCAGCCGTAGTAGAAAAGGCGGCTGCTGGGTTTGCCGTGCGCTCCAACGTCGTTGCCTCGCAGGTGAAAATCCATGCCCGCTACGGGGGCGTGGTACCGGAAGTCGCGGCGCGAAACCACGTGGGCAAAATTATTCCGGTGATTGATCAGGCGTTGAAAACAGCCCAGGTCAAACCGGCCCAACTTGACCGCCTGGCCGTAACCGTTGGGCCCGGGTTAATCACGTCGCTTCTGGTTGGCGTGCAAACGGCGCAGACGTTGGCCATGGTCTGGCGCAAACCGCTAATACCGGTCAATCACCTGCGGGCGCACGTCTACGCCAGTTGGTTGCCGATGGCAACCGGAGGTCAGCGGTCAGAGATCGGGGGTCGGAATCGCCCCCTCACCCCCAACCCCTCTCCCTCGAGGGAGAGGGTGGTCCGCCGCGGACCGGGTGAGGGGGTAGATCAGCCACCAATAAAATTCCCCGTCGTTGCCCTTATTGTTTCCGGCGGGCACACCGAACTGGTGCTGATGAGAAACGAGCGCCATTTCCGGCTGCTGGGGCAGACGCTGGATGACGCGGCCGGCGAAGCGTTTGATAAAGTGGCCAAGATGCTGGGCTTGCCGTATCCCGGCGGGCCGGCGCTGGCAAAACTTGCTGACCGCGGTAATCCTGTAGCCGTGGCGTTTCCGCGGCCGATGGAAAAAAGCGGTGATTTTAATTTCAGTTTTTCGGGTTTGAAAACGGCCGTGTGGTATTATTTGCGGGACCTCCCCTTACCCCTCCTTCGTAAGGAGGGGAAGCATTTTTCTCCCCCTTACGAAGGGGGAGCGAGAGGGGGTACGATGCGGGCCGCTTACCTAGCCGATATCGCGGCGTCGTTTCAGGCAGCGGTCGTTGATTCACTGGTGCCTAAAACCGTGGTGGCGGCCGAGCGCTACCGAGCGAAAACCGTAATTCTGGCCGGCGGCGTGGCGGCAAACCGTCGGCTGCGGCAGCAACTCGGTGAGGCAACCGTCAAGCTGGGGCTCAACTTCCGCGTGCCCGACTTCGCCTATTGCACGGACAACGCGGCGATGATCGCGGCCGCGGGGTACTTTGGGAAACCGAAACCGTGGCAGAAAGTGAAGGTGGACGCCAACCTGCCGATCACCCGATAACCCCCTCTTGATGCAAGAGGGGGGAGGGGGAGTTTACGATGTCACTCTACAACCATCCCACCTTAAAATCCCGACGCCGCCTATTGCGACGCAATTTTACCGACGCCGAACGGCTGCTGTGGAGCAAACTGCGCCACCGACAACTCATGGGGGTAAAATTTTTCCGTCAGTACAGCGTGGGACAATACATTCTTGATTTTTACGCGCCGACCCAACGGTTGGCCATAGAGGTTGATGGTGGTCAGCATGGCGAGATCGCACGGGCGAACCACGACCGGCAACGGACCGAGTACTTACAACAACTGCGAATTACCGTGATACGTTTTCAGAATATTGAGGTATTGAAAAATATTGACGGTGTGATTGAACAGGTCACGACAACGCTGGCAAACCCCTCCTCGTCTCCCCTTATTTTAAGGGGAGGAAAAAATAACCTATCCCCTAACCCCTCCCAACCTCCCCTTGCCCCAAGGGGAGGGGATCGGCCGACGCGCCCAATCCACCCAATTCCCCCTCTTGATGCAAGAGGGGGGAGGGGGAGTTAGTTACCGGAGAAGAAATCAGCATGAAAACATCGCCCACCATCTTTCTCGCCACCCGCTCTTCACAAGAAACCAGGGAACTGGGCCGATTGCTGGCTCAGCGCCTCCGCGGCGGCGAAGTGATCGCGTTGATCGGCGAACTGGGCGCGGGCAAAACCGTGCTGGTCAAAGGTCTGGCCGCGGGGTTAGGCATCCGCCAGCCGATTCGCAGCCCGACCTTTCTGCTGCTGCGGGTTTACCCGGTGCGGGGACACCGCACCATCAAACGCTTCGTCCACGTTGACGCCTACCGGATCAAACATCCAGCCGAACTTCTGGACGTCGGCTTGAATGACAACCTCGGCAAGCCCGATACCGTCACCGTCATTGAATGGGCGAACCGCGCCGTTGCCGTCATACCGCGGCAACACACCACGCTTATCCTGCAACTCGGCTCCATCCCGACGCGGCGTCACATCACCTTGCGTGCGGCATTGACTGTTCCCAATGCTTCCGCTATCCTGCGGACGCCGGTGTTCGGGCATATCATGAGGAGACAAGGACATCGGTAACGTGGGTACCTGGCACTCGCGTTGGGTCCGTGAAATTGCCAGCACAGACCCATTTGATTCCAGCTCAAGCGCGGAAAATCTTGCGTTGACGCGACCGGGATGGCGGCCTTGACTGGATCGGCCGGCGGCGCTATTTTTACCCTTGCGGTCGTCCTTGCAAGATTTCCTTAACGTAGGATGCCGGTGACGTGAGTGCATATCCACTTCACCTGGGTGGGTATTTTGCATCGCTCGCGTCGGACCCATGGCCGCTTGCAGTCGGGGTCAATTTTCTTTTGCCTCACAAAAAAACCGCCCATAATAACCTTGGGCGGTCTTAACGTCTCGCTGGTGCAAAGGCTCATGCCTGCACCCAGAATCCTTGGAGTCGGAAATGAACCGGGAGGAATTTACCCGCGGCGGCAAAGGCTTCCGCGAGTTCGGGTTGCAACACTCGCGCCCGAAGCGCCATTCCTCCATTCCGGGAGTGATAAACCTCGGTTTCAATCAACCCCAGCAGTTGCCATCGCTTGAGCCTGAATGGCCCAAATCGCCGCCACTGCCACGTGTACAACCGAACTTGCGATGGCCAGCGACGTTCGCGAACCGCCAGACGGCCCTCGTATTGCGGCTTGAGCTGGGCGCAAATCTCCGACATGCCCACCCGGATCGCGGCGATCAAGAGTCCCCGCGCAATGCGACCATCGTATTCACGAAACACCATGCAAACCTCCTACAATCAAAGAACCCTCTCGAAAGGTGCCACGCTTAGAATACGACACGGGTGGAAAATTGCAAGCCACGGCTCGCCCATACCCAACCGCGACCCCATTGACAATTCAAAAAAACTGCGGTAAGATAGCCGCTCAACCGTCCTTTACCATTCCACTCCAACCTTTCAACTAAGGAGTCCGATCGTGACCGAGCTGGAAAAGTTCTTTCGGCTGACCGTGGAGGTTTTGTGCGACCGGGTGCCCGATCAAGCGATGCCGACGTATATCGTGGGCGAGACCGCGGACAACGAGGGTTCGGTGTTTCCGGTCGCCTGCGGCCAAGTCGGCAACTACCCGATCCTGATCGGCGGCGGCGATGACTCCGCCGGCTACCCGGGCGGCGCCGTCTGGGCCGAACGCGTGCGGGACCGTTACCACATCGCGCCGGAACGGATCCACCTGGTACCCATGGCGGGACCGCCGAACACGCTGACGGAAATACAGGCGTTGGTACCCTACCTCGTGAAGCAAGGGTGGATGGAAGTCGTGATCACGGCCGCGCCGTTCCACCACGTTCGCGCCTTTTTGACCCTGCTGGGCGTGCTGCAGAAGTCCTTCCGCACCGACATCCGCGTCTATAACCGCGTCGGCTTGCCCCTACCATGGGGCGAAGCAGCCCTGCACTCGCAAGGGAAGCTGAAGGTCCCAAGACGCGAGCTCATCGGCGCGGAGTTTGAGCGCATCCAGCGCTACACGGCCAAGGGCGATCTCGCCACCGTGGACCAGGCGCTGGAATACCTCAAACGCCGCGACGCCTGACCGGTGTTCACCCCCCCCCATCCGCAAAGCCCTCCGGCTGAACACCGGAGGGATTTTTTTACCAACCCTCTCTCGCTCCCCCTTGCATCAAGGGGGAGAAGGTGGGGGTACCAAGGTCGAGGAGAAGTTAGGGGTTAATAGCTGGCGCTCGTATCCTTGGCCACGCGGAAGACTTCGTCCAGGCTGGTGATGCCGTCGGCCGCCTTGAGCAGCCCGTCTTGCAGCATGGTCACCATGCCGTGCTTGATGGCAACACGCAGCATGTCGTACTCCGAGACGTGGCCGGATAATATCAGCTCTTCCACCTCCTGGTTCATGGTCATGATTTCAAAAATCCCGACCCGTCCCCAGTAGCCGAGGTGCTGGCAGGCGGCGCAGCCCGGGGCGCGGTAAAACGTGAGTTTTTTGGTTTCCATCCGCGCGCCGGCATGTTCCGGAATTTTTTCCAAAATTGCGGAGACCCGCGCCAGCAGCTTCGCGTCGGGTTGCCACGGCTGCTTGCACCGCTCGCACAGCCGTCGCACCAGCCGCTGTCCAATCATCGCGTTTAACGCCGGCGCGAGCAAAAACGGTTTGACGTTCATGGCCAAAAACCTGGGCACCGCGCCGGAGGCGTCATTGGTGTGGAGCGTCGAAAACACCAAATGGCCGGTGAGCGCGGCGTTCATGGAAATGTCGGCCGTCTCCAGGTCGCGGATTTCGCCCACCATGACGATGTCGGGGTCTTGGCGCAGAATGGAACGCAAGCCGGTGGCAAAGGTGTAGCCGCGGCCGGGGTCAACTTGGCTCTGGGTGATGCCGGTGACGCGGTACTCAATCGGATCTTCAATGGTGATGATTTTGGTCCGCGGGGTGTTGAGCTTGGTGAGCACGGCGTACAGCGTGGTGGTCTTGCCCGAGCCGGTTGGCCCCGTGGTGATGATCATGCCGTTGGGCTTGGCGATCTCCTGGAGCAAATCCTCGTAGGCCCGCCCGCGCAGGCCGAGCTTTTCAAACGTCAGCGCGACCGCCGACGACAAGAGCAGCCGCATCACCACGCTTTCGCCGTACGTCGTGGGCAAGCAGGAAACGCGCACGTCAATTTTTTCTTCGGGCAAAAAAATGGTGAAACGGCCATCCTGGGGCTTGTCGGTGACGTTGATCTTGAGGTGGGACAACAGTTTAATCCGCGCGATAATCCGCGGCCAGTTTTGGCGGTCAATGGTCGCCACATCGTGCAAAAGCCCGTCAATCCGAAACCGGACTTTCAAGTCGCGTTCCTCGGCTTCAATGTGGATGTCCGACACCCGCGCGGCAATGGCGGCCGACACCAACACCGTCACCAAATCGGTGAGTGAGACACCCTGGATTTTGGCTTGCAGCTCACGGAAGCTGGTGATCTCGCGCTGCCAGCGCAAAAATTCCTCGGCGGTGATTTGAACGCCGGCCACCACGGCGCGAAACTTGGGCAGCGCGGCGTAGAGCTTGAGCGCGGTCGCCAAGCTGTGCGGCGACACCAGGTACAGCGCCACGGCAAGGTGATGCGCGTCCGCCAGCCGTTGGGCCAATGCCGTCACTTCGGGCTGGGACGGATCAACGGCCGCGAGGCGCAAATCGCTTTCCTGGTAAAAAATGGGCACCGTTTGCGCGGCGCGGGCCTCGTCTTCCGACAGCAAGACCAAAGCCTCCGGGCTGATGGCAAAACCCACCAAATTCACGTAGGGCAGGCCGAGCCTGGCGGCGCGCGCTTGGGCCTGGCGCTCATGCTCGCGCAACGCAATCTCGGTGATTTTTTCCGTGAACCGCTCGGCCACGAGCGGCGGCGCCACCTGGGGCAACGCCCCCGAGGGACGAGGTCCTGAAACTGGGGCGGGGAAAGCCATACGGAGACGCGTGGCACGATCAAGATATAAACCCAAAATCCATTATCCGAGAAAACCCCCGGCCACAAGTGGTGCTCAGCAACATATCCTCCCGTCATCCTGGCTTGTCCAGGATTGGGACCCCGTCATACGACGGGGCAGGCGCGGCGCCCGATTCTGGACGCGGCGCCCGATTCTGGACGCGGCGCCCGATTCTGGACGCGGCGCCAGAATGACGGTATGGAGGGGCTCCGGTCCCCCGGAGGGAGATCATGTTGGGCAATGCCGTTAGGATTTCGGATTGAGGACCTGGTCTTTTTCTTCCTCCACGAACGCGGTAGTCCAGGCGGCCCAGTGCATACAGGTCACCACCAGCGCCACGAACGCCACGATCCCCACGATCGTCAGCCAGCTCAAGTAGAAGTAAATTTTCCCCCCGGCAACGTAGTGAATCAGCACGGCCGTGCCCAACAGCACATTGAAAGGAATGGAAATCAAAAACACGGCAATCAACAGCGCGGCGGCGGCCGCGACCGTCAGGAGGGTTAACGCGCCGGCCAGATGGATGGAATCCGCCCAGCGTTGCCGGAGCAAGCGCCGCGCCTGCCGCCAGGCGGAAATCACGGGGCGGTTTTCCAGCACCACCGCGGCGGCGGCGTACTTCCACGCCACGGCAATCCCCAGCACGAAAAGACACCCCAGGACAAACGCGGCGCTGAAAGCCGCGGCGGGCAACGCCACCAGCCGCCCCACGGCCCAAAACACGCCCGTCACCGCGGCCTTGGCGAGCGCGGCGCATCCCAGGAGCGGCCAAAATTTCTTGCGCCCATGCGCCCAGCTGGCGCCAATGCTCATCCGCCGGCCAGCCCCGGCCACCGCCACCGCGTGCACCAACGCCCCTTGCGCCACCACCGATACCCACACCACCGCCGCGCCGGCCGCGGCTATCGCCCCAAGCACCGCGACCAGCTTCAACCCGGCGATCGGATTGGCCCGCCCCCAGGCCAAAAGCCCGCTTGCCCCTTGCCAACTCAACAAACCCGTACCACGGAGGTCGCGCCAGAGGCTAACGGCCAGCGTCGGGGAGCCAAAGTCAGCGGTTCGACTCAAGATCATGGTTTCCCCCAGCGTTCCTCCCAGGGCGGTTGCAAACGCCAATGGCCACAACGAACGGTGCTGCCGCGTCAGGGTCAAGGCGCGCGCTAATTGCCGGCGGTAGTGAAGCATACGGATGGACTAAACGAGGCTGAATACTTGCCAGTATACCATTGCGTTTCGGGACACACAAAAACCCTTGCGGTACCCGGCAAGGGTTTGGTCGTCAGAGGGGTCAGACGTCCTCGGAGGACGGTGTCGAAGCCCGATTCGTTGTTCGTTGTACGTCGTCGTTGTTCACCCTCACCCGGCCTTCGGCCACCCTCTCCCTCGGGGAGAGGGGAAAGATTAATCCTTTCCGACTGCCTCTCCCCACCCCATCCCTCTCCCATCGAGGGAGAGGGTGCTCCGATGCGACATCGGAGCGGGTGAGGGCGTATGCCGAAGACGTATTACGAATCGGGCATCGTTACCGGATGACGACGACTGCGGACGATCGGTGGGAACGAATCCGCCAACGGTCACCGCTGCCCTTGCAGGTCCGCGGCTGCCGGCGCGGCGGCGGATTTGAACAACGCCTCAAACTCTTCCCGCTCGATGGTTTCCTTGACCAACAAGAGTTTGACGATGGCTTCTAGCTGGTCGCGCATCTTGATAATGATGCCGCGGGCCGTCTGGCGCGCCTCCTCAACAAAGCGCGAGATTTCACCGTCAATCAGCTCGGCGACTTTCTCGCTGTAGTCGCGCTGCTCGTGGATCTCGCGGCCCAAAAATATCAGCTCTTCGCGTTCGCCAAAGGTGCGCGGGCCGAGCTTCTCGCTCATGCCAAATTCCATGATCAGCCGGCGGGCTAACCGCGTGGCCTCGCGCAGGTCGTTGGAAGATCCGGTCGTCACCTCGCGGAAAATCGCCGTTTCCGCCTCGTAGCCAGCCAAGAGCACCGCCAGCTCGGCGACGTACTCGGCATAGCCTTTCATGGATTTGTCTCGATCGGGCAGCTTCAGGGTGTAACCGGCGGCGCGGCCGCGCGAGACGATCGAAATTTTTCGCACCTGATCGGCCTTGGGCAGCTCGTGGGCGACCAGGGCGTGGCCGGCCTCGTGGTAGGCGGTGATTTTTTTCTCATGCTCGTCCATCAAGTGCGACCGGCGCTCCGGACCCAACAGCACCCGTTCGATGCCTTCAAAAATTTCGGACTGTTCGATGATTTTTTTGTTGCGCCGCGCCGCCAAAATCGCCGCCTCGTTCAAGAGATTGGCCAAATCCGCGCCGGTGAAACCGGGCGTGCGCTCGGCCACGTCGCGCAACCGCACCGTCTTGGGGATCGGCTTGCCCTTGGCGTGCACCTTGAGAATTTCCTCGCGGTCCTTGATATCGGGCATGTCCAAGGTCACCCGCCGGTCAAACCGCCCGGGCCGAAGCAGCGCCGAGTCCAACACGTCGGGACGGTTGGTCGCCGCCAGCACGATCACGTTGGTGGTGGCGTCAAAGCCGTCCATCTCCACCAGGATTTGGTTCAAGGTTTGCTCCCGCTCGTCGTTGGAACCGCCCAGTCCCGCGCCCCGTTGGCGCCCGACCGCGTCCAACTCGTCCACGAAGACAATGCAGGGCGCGGCCCGCTTGGCCTTGCGAAAGAGGTCGCGCACGCGCGACGCCCCGACCCCGACGAACATCTCGACAAACTCGGAGCCCGAAATGTTGAAGAAGGGGACATTGGCTTCCCCGGCCACCGCCCGCGCCAACAGCGTTTTGCCGGTGCCCGGGTGGCCGACGAGCAGCACGCCCTTGGGGATGCGCGCCCCGAGGCTGAGGAAGCGTTTGGGGTTGCGCAAAAATTCCACCACCTCAACGAGCTCTTCCTTGGCCTCCTTGACGCCGGCGACATCCTTGAACGTGATGCGGTCCTTTGGGCTTTGCGGCGCAAACTGGCGCGCCCGGCTTTGGCCAAACATCATGGCGCGGGAGTTAGCGCCCTGCACCTGGCGCATCATGAAGTAGAGAAACCCGGCGAACAACAAAAAATAAATGCCAAACGGTATGAGCGTGCTGAACCAAAACCCGAGGCCTTCCTCGTCGCGCACCTCCACCCGCACGTCGGCCAGCCGCTCCGGCGGGACTTGCCAGTTGCGCACCACGTCGCTGAACGACTCGGTTCCTTCCTTGCGCGCCCGTTCCCGGACGCCGTCTTTGAGCGTCACCTCCAGCTCCGCGCCGCGCACCACCACCGCGCTCACCTGCTGGCCGTTGAGCTGCGCCACCACGGTGCCGATGTCCACGGGCTTGACGTCGGCCACCGGCGCGCTCCACAGCGAAAACAGGCCGGTCAACACCAAAAACGCGACCAAAAAAATCAAAAATGTTTTGGCTAAATTGCGCATACTTTCATGCAACAAACGACATGAAACATAGTAAAAAATAAAAACCGTGTTTCATGTTTTATGCTTCATGTTTCCTGCTGCAAGCAGCATAGCTCCAGTATACCGACCAGCGGGGGAAATGCGCAACCTAGGCAAGCGGCGCGGCAATGGTGTACGGTATAGACGTATGAACCAACTTTCACCCGTTCCGACGCTGCAGCCCCAGGATTATCTGCTGCGCGCCACCGTCCTGCCCCTGGTGCCGGCGTTCGTGCGTCCCAACCACGTCACCGTGGTGCGCTTCGCCCTGACGCCGGCGGTGATCCTCCTGATGCTGGCCGAACAGTACCGGTGGGGGATGGCGCTGTTTGTCGGCGCCGCCTTTACCGATGCGCTCGACGGCAGCTTGGCGCGGGTCAGAAATCAGATCACGCGGTGGGGTCAAACCTACGACCCGCTGGCCGACAAGCTCCTGACCGGCTCGATGTTTGTGCTGTTAGGCCTGCGACAGTTTTTCACCACCACGCTGCTGGTAGTGCTGATTGACCTGTCCTTCATCGTCGCGGGCTGGCATTGGAAACGGCAGGGCTACGCGATCAAAGCCAACTTCTGGGGCAAACTCAAAATGAACTGTCAGGTGCTGGCGGTGCTCTTGCTGCTGGCGGAAACCATGGCGGGTCCGGCGGCGGCCGGCGGGTGGCTGGTAACAACCGCGCACTGGTCGCTGATGGCCTCGATCATCCTGGCTATCGCGAGCCTCATCACGCATGGAATTTAGCCCCGAGGTATCGTCCGCGTGAAACGGTGTTGAGGCTCGTTATCACGGGTTGGTCTTGGTCTTAGGTCGTAGCGGCGAGTTTGGTCCATAGTCTTGGTCATAGGGTCAGCGGATCGGGCGGGTGGAATTTGACCTTAGACCATGACCGATGTCCTAACCCGTTGCCATGACCTTGGACCTAAGACAAAAGAAATAATTACGGCCTCGTTTCCCTAGGACGAGGACGAACAACGGCTCAGACAATATCGTTGGTCTTGGGCATTTGAGTCTCCGCTCCCGGTGGCGCGGCGTCACCGGCGGGCGGCGTCACCGGCTCGGCGGGCGGCGGCGTCACGTCGGCGGACGGAGCGGTGGGGCCGGGAGGTATGGGCGCTGACGGCGCGGCACCCTCGGTTTTGGTCTCCGCCGCGGCGGCCGGTTCGTGAAGCCGCCGGCGGCTTAACCCGAGGCGGTGGTGCTTGGGCTCCATCGAAATGATTTTAAACTCCAAGGTGTCGCCGGCTCGCGCCAGCCGGGAGGGATCAACCGCCGGGCCCTCCGCCAGCTCGGAGACGTGGGCTAAGCCGTGGATTTGCTCGTCAAGTTGGACAAACAGGCCGAAGGGATTAACCTTCAACACCTTGCCCGTGACGATTTGGCCGACGTGATAGCGCGCGGCGATGTCCTTCCATGGGTCATCAACAAGCTGCTTGGCGGAGAGGAAAATTTTTGACCCCTGGATGTTGATGATTTTCGCCGACAACTCCTGGCCGACGTGGAACAGGTTGGCGGGATGCTCAATCCGCTGCCAGGCGAGTTCCGAAATGTGAATCAAACCTTCCAAGTGCGGCCCGAATTCAAGGAAAACCCCAAAGTCGGTGACCGCGGTGACTTTGCCGGAAACCGCGTCGCCGGCGCGGAAACTCGCCAGCACGTCTTTCTGCTGCTCCTCCCAGGCGGCCTTCTCCGACACAATCAGTTTGCCCTCGGCCTCCTGCGCGTCCAACACCTTGACCGTGAATATTTGGCCGACGTACTCGCGCAAGCGCTCAAGAATTTTGCCTTTGTCGCCGCCCGGAACTCGCGGGTAATGTTCCGGCGCCAGCTGCGACACCGGTAAAAACCCCAGGATGCTGCCGACGCGTCCCATCAAACCGCCTTTGTTCGCCTCCGCCACCGCCATGGACACCACCGTGCCCGCCCGCTGGAGCAGGGCGAGCTGGTCCCACGCCCGCTGGTGCCCGGCGAACCGGAACGACAACTCCACGTCGCCGTGTTCGTTTTCCAGCTCAATCACGGTCGCCTCAACCACGTCCCCGACCTTCAGCTGCCGGTACTGCTCGGACTCGTCGAAAAATTCCCGCCCGCGCACCACCCCGGTGGTGTAGCCATCCAAATCAATCCGCACCTCGGATTTACTCACGCTGATCACCTGTCCGCGAATCAAATCGCCCACTTTGGGGATTTTCGTGTACTGGTCGCTGGACAGGAGGGTTTTGAAGTCCGCGGCGGGCTGAGCCGAAGCGATGATTGTGTTCGCGGGTTCTGCCACCATATCGGTCATCAACAAACAAACTGCGGAATTACCCCGGGTCCACGACCAACGCGACAACGTCAAACGTCCAACACTAACGACGCGCGTATCGTGGAATGGTATCGTCGGTCGTCCGCGGGACGGACGGTACCGCTTGGTCGTACGACGCCACGGGCATCGTAACCGTCAAACAAGGACATTTGACCGCGTCCGCCGCCCCGAGGCCTGCTCGCGACCGTTGCCTGATGCCAAAACCAAGGCGAGAATCGGACGCGGGCGTTTATTTGGAAGGATGGGATTGAGTATACCCCACGAGGGAAAAATTTGCAAGTCTCTCGGCGCGGGAAACCGGAATGCCACTGGACGGCACCCCAATGTTAGGGTACACTGCAAGCGGGATTTCCCCGCGTTTTTTCATCCCCTGACCCTTTCCGCCCATGGCCCTTCCCCGTGTACCTCGCGATCGCGTGAGCCCGCGCGAGTTCAAAAACCTGGTCAAGCGGCTGGGCGGCAAACCGTACCTGCCCAAGAAAATTACCGATGAGCTGCGCCAATCCAAGGCGAGCCAATTTTTTTGGCGCTCGGCAACCAAGCGGCAAACCGAACGAACCGTCCAGCGGCTGCGGGGGAAAAAGCTCGTGGCGCCAAAGTTCCTCCAGGCTCGCTTCACGCCGAAACGCCTGGTGCGGGAAACCATGCAGACCAGCGCGGCGCCACCACCCAACCGCCAGCTGTTGGGGACGGGCCGGTTGCCCGGGAAAATCCGGACCGAAAAGTTTCTCGAGTACTACGGCCAATTGACCGGCCGCGGCCAAGACGCCAAAACGGCCCTGCGCGAGCTCAACCTCGTCGGGCAGGAATTTCTGTCCAAACGCCAGCAAGTCACGATACTCTCCCGCCTGCGCGACCAGGGCCAGCTGACGCGAGAAAACATCGGCGCCGACATCCAGCGGGCCGAACGGCGGCGCGAGGCATTCGTGAAAGAAGGCATCAGCGCGGAACAAACGGATCAGGGCGGACGCTACGTGGCCGCGGCGGAAAACCTCCCCGAGGGCATTGTCCGCTCCATTGGACGTCCCGCGGCTGGCACCGCCCAGCGCGCCGTTGCCGGTACTCCCGAACGCGCCTCAAGCGTGAGCCGCCTCGCGGCCATCCGCGGGGACGCCGCGGATCTTGAGGAACACGCGACCACGGCTTCGGCCTTGGCGCGCGGCAAAAGCCCGCGCGAACCCAAAACCAGCGCGGCGCGCGGCGGCAAAACCCAAGGTCCCGCTGCCGCTCCTGAACTGATGGACCTGCCCCTTGACGACGAGTAACGTATGCAACTTTCCTGGTACGGCTTAGCCTGTTTCAAAATCCAGACCGACACCGCCACGCTGATCACCGATCCCGAGTTTGCCGGCAGCGGCCTGCGGGGACCGCGCGTGCAGGCGC
>CAYJVS010000016.1:0-13462 GCA_964373635.1 uncultured Gammaproteobacteria bacterium | reverse complement strand
TGTTGCAGCCGAAATTTGGAAATCGCAGCAGAAATGGAGTTTTGCAGCGGTCCCGTTAATGAATTATCAGCGGGTCCAGCGCGGGGAGGGTGCCCAGTTCCAAAAATTTAAGCAGGGCGCCGCCGCCGGTGGAGAGATGCAGATGGGGATAGGTTTCCGCGGGTTTGGGCAGATACGCGCGCAGCGCCGTGACCGTTTCACCGCCGCCGACCAGCACGCGAGCGCTGGTGTGGGCCAAGGCGTGGACGATCCCGATCGTGCCGGCCGCGTATGCCGGAATCTCAAACTTGCCCATCGGCCCGTTCCAGATGATGGTTTTAGCCTCGCGGATGATCGTGTCAAACAAACCCACGGTGTCGGGCCCAATGTCCAAAATGTAGTCGTCCGCCGAAACATTGCCCGCCGCCTTGGTTCCCGTCGGCAGCCCGGCCTCCGTTCCCGTGGCGGTAACCACATCCACGGGCAGATGGAGTTTGGTGGTGGTGAAGTCAAGCTGCCGGAGCCGGGGCAAGAGATTGGTCTCAATCGGCGACCGGCCGACCGCCACGCCGGACGCCGCCAGCACCGTGTTGGCCAAGTTGCCGCCCAACAGCACGTGTTCGGCGGTGCGCAAAAACCCGGCAATCACCGCCAGTTTAGTCGACAGTTTGGCGCCGCCGATAATCGCCACGAGCGGCCGGCGCGGACGGCGGGTAAACGGTCGCAAATTACGCACCTCCTCCGCCAGCAACAACCCGGCGAAACTCGGGAGCTTCCCCGTGACGCCGACCATCGAGGCGTGCGGGCGGTGGCAATTACTGAACGCATCATTGATAAAGTAGTCTGCCAACCGCGCGAGGTTCGCCGCCAAGGCGGGGTCGTTGGTTTCCTCTCCCGGATCAAACCGGACGTTTTCCAGCATTACCACGTCGCCGGGCCGGGCCTGCCGGACCGCCTCAACCGTCCGCGGTTCGCGCGCTTCGCCGACGAGCTGAACCGAAGTGCCCAGCAGCCGCGTGAGATGCGCCGCCATCGCGGTCAGGCGCAGGCTGGCCATCGGTTTCCCGCGCGGGCGGCCCAGGTGCGTTACCACGATCGTCACCGCGCCGCGGCGGCGCAAGTACTGGATGGTCGGCACGGCGCGACGGATCTTGTCATCGCCGCCGGCCGCCACCCCGCCGGCCGCGGAAATCGGCACGTTAAAATCGGTGCGCACGAGCGCCCGCTTGCCTCGCAACTTTGGAATTTGACGCAGGGTCTTGAGGCGCACAGGCGAAACCAAAAATTCGGCGTCAGCCGCGGCGCTCGCGGCCGGGAGCGGAACGGCGCGAGCCGAACGCCTGGGCCAATTCGACCAGGCGCGTGGCGTACCCCCACTCGTTATCGTACCACGCCAGCACCTTGACCAAGTCGCCGCCGACCACGCGCGTCAACGCCGTGTCCACGATCGCGGACCGCGGGTCGCCGATGAAATCCGACGACACCAACGGCTCCTCGCACACGCCGAGCACCGGTCGCAACGCCGCTTGCCGCGCGGCCTGCCGGAAAGCGTCATTGACCTCGGCGACGGTGACGGGACGGTTGACCACCGCGGTAATGTCCGAGAGCGACACGCACGCCGTGGGCACGCGAATCGCGATGCCGTCAAACCGTTCGCGCAGTTCGGGAACCACCCGGGCGGTGGCCCGCGCGGCGCCCGTTGACGTCGGCACCATGTTTTCGGCCGCCGCCCGTGAGCGCCGCAAGTCGCGGTGCGGGCCGTCCACGAGATTCTGGTCAGCGGTGTACGCGTGAATCGTGGTCATCATCGCCTTGGACACCCCAAACGCGGCGGTCATGACCTCAATCACCGGCGCGATGCAGTTGGTGGTGCAAGAAGCGTTCGAGACCACGGTCGCGGCGTCAGCCGCCTCCAGCGCTTGCCGCGTTCGCGCGGTGCCCAGCACCAGCGTGGGGATTTCATCGCTGGCCTCGTCTTTCGGCGGGGCGGACAGGACCACCCGTTTGGCGCCGGCTTGGAGATGGCGCCCGGCGTCCGCCAACCGGGTGAAACGCCCGGTGCACTCCAAGACGACGTCAATATCGAGTTCCCGCCAGGGCAGCCGCTCGGGTTCCTTGACCGCCAGGACGCGGAAGGTTTGGCCAGCCACCGATATGCCGTCGGCCGTCAACCCAACGGCCGCCGGAAATTTCCGGTAGACGCTGTCGTACTGCAACAGGTGGGCCAACGCCTTGGGTTCGGCAATGTCGTTAATCGCCACCACCTGGAGATTGGTTCGTTCCCGCGCCACCCGAAACGCGGCGCGCCCAATGCGGCCAAAGCCATTAATCGCCAAACGGAGGGGCATACGACGCTCGCAGTATAACATGCGCCGCCATGGCCGACAACGCGTCCAAACGCCGGCGATGCTACGGCTGCAGCACGTCGTCGGTTCGGCCGTCCACCGTAATCACCACGGCGGTGATGCCGGGAAACTGCTTGAGCGTCTGTTCAATTTGCTGCCGGATGGCCGCCACGCGGCAGCTCCCGCCGACGCCGCGTTCAAGACTCGGGGTAAAATCAGCCGTCACGGCACCGTCCTTGACGGAAAGAAAGCGAAGTTTCACCCCGGCGGGCAGACTGGTAAAGTACCCTCCCCGGCGCTCGGCGGCGTTGGGTCCGGAAAGGAGCTGATCGACGGCTAAGCGCATGGTGTCGCCCGATGTGGCCACGCCCCGCGTGACGCCGAACACCCGATCGCATGCTGACTCGGGATCCAAGGTTCTGCTGCCCCAGTAAACTTTCACCGCGGTCACTTCAGGATTAAACACCAGCGGTACCACCACGGGTGTCAGCGGCGATCCGGACTCGGCCGCGGCAAACCGCAGCGCGCCCAGGGGACTTGAGGGGAGCCGGAACGACAACCGTTGCTTGATCGCATAATAGGCCGGGCCGCCGGTGGGCGGGGTCAGGGTGGTCGTGGCGAGCGTCGCGCCATCCGCGTCGCTGACCGTCAGGGTCACTGGTCCGGCGGCGGCGCGGGCAAAACCGGCCACCTCGAAACTCCCGCGAGCGATGCCGTTGGCCCGCGGTTGATCCACCAGCAACCACTCTAATTGCTCCACCGTCTTATCCGCGACCACTTTGACGGTAAAATCTTTCGCGATGCTCTGCTGACGTTTCGTGGGATTTTCGTATTCGAGGCGCAACGTAAACGTCGCCGGTTTTTCAATCTTGAACGTCCACTCGGACATCCGCTGCCCGGGTTTGAGCCGCGCGTCCCGCTCGGTGACCACGTGCTTTTTCAAGCTCAAGTAGCCGCCGTTAATCGGCGCGCGGTATGACCACTGATACCCGGAGCCCGCCTCGCCCACCAGCGGGACCACGAGCGCATCCCCGGGTACTGCCACGACCAACTCGCCCTGGCGATTGCCCAGATCGTGGACGACGCCGGTCTCGGGCACCACGGCGCTGGGCGCTGGCGGCGCCGGCGGCGCCGGCCGCCGCGCGCTGCAGGCGGCTAAACTTAGCCCGACGAACAACGCCCCCCCAAACAACCAAAACGTGGCCGCTCGGCGCATAGGGAATCAAATATGAAAACGGGCAAACCGGGTGATCGCGATTTTTTCCCCGAGCTTAGCCACCTGCTCTTCCACCAGCTGCCGCACCGTCCGGGTTTCATCTTTGATGTAGGGTTGCTCCAGGAGACAGTGATCTTTGAAGAATTGTTCCAGTTTTCCCGCGACGATTTTTTCGGCCACGGCCGCGGATTTCCCGGCCTGGCGGGTCTGCTCGCGGTAAATCGCCCGCTCCCGCTCGACCATCTCCGCCGGCACGTCGGCTGCCGCGAGGTATTGCGGATCGGCCGCGGCCACGTGCATCGCCACGGCATGCGCAAACTGCAAAAAATCTTGATTGCGGGCGACAAAGTCGGTCTCGCACTTGACCTCGGCCATCGCCCCGATCGTTCCGCCGGCGTGCACGTACGCGGCAATCACCCCCTGCGCCGCCGTGCGTTCGCTGATTTTTTTGGCGGCCTTCAACGAGCCTTGTTGCCGCAAAAACGTGACCGCGGCCTCCAGGTCGCCCCGGGCGTGTTCCAGCGCTCGCTGACAATCGGCAAATCCCACCCCGGTGCGGCGCCGCAGTTCAAGGATGCGTTTGGTGTCCATACCCCGTTAGACAACGTTGCTCAGCCAGAGAAAAAAATAAGGACTGGAATCTATTCCTATTGAACCGTTGCATTTGCGCCACCAGCCATGGTCGTTCATCGGAGAGATTTGGAAACAGGCCCAGGAGGACAACTTCGATAGACGTCCTCATCAATCGTGCGGTCTTGGGGTTAAAAACTTTCGTCCGGCGGTAGGCGTGAGACCCCGTGCTCGGCGGAGCGCGGCGGATTATATTCAAGGCTTTATCATGCATATCAGCGTGAGTTGAGTTGTCCTACCGGGCAGGCAAAGTTGTCTAACGGGGCATACCCCAAATGGCGGTTGTCAGGTGACCGTTGTCAGTTCCGGATTCTCGCTGGCGGACGGCGCCAGCTCGACCGCCGCGTCTTTTTGCGCCGGGGCTGCGGGTTTTTCCGGGCTCGGCGCGGCTTGCTTGCCCGCTTCGGCTTGGCCCTCGGTAATCGCGGCCGCCACTATCCGCGTGATTAATTCAATTGACTTGATCGCATCGTCGTTGCCGGGTATGACGTGGGTGATCGGCGTCGGGTTGACGTTGGTGTCGCAAAGCGCCACGACCGGAATGCGTTTTTTCGCCGCCTCCGCGATCGCCGTATGCTCGTGTTTGACGTCAATCACGAACATCGCTTCGGGAATTTTTTTCATCCGCTCGACGCCGCCGACGATGACCCGCAACCGCTCGATCTCGCGGTCAAACTCCAGGCGTTCTTTTTTGGTGTACTTTTCCAATTCGCCCGAGTCGCGCTGTCGCTTGAGTTCGCTGAAGCGGCTGATGACGCGCGCAATTTCGCCAAAGTTGGTGAACGTCCCCCCGAGCCACCGCTCATTCACGTACGGCATGCCGGTTTCAAGCGCGTACTTCTGGACGATCGGCTTGGCTTGCTCTTTGGTGCCCACCAACAGCACCGTGCCGCCCTGGCTGACCGTGCGGGAAATGAACGCGAGCGCCGAGGCCAGCTTCTGGAGCGTCAGCTCGAGGTTGATGATGTGGATGCCGTTTTTGACGGTAAAGATGTACGGCTGCATCTTCGGGTGCCGCTTGGACACCTGGTGGCCAAAATGCACGCCGGACTGGAAGAGTTCGACCAATGTCGGTAATGCGGGCATAAAGTTTTCCTTATTTTCCGCCGCCACGGTCCCGGACCAAATCGCGCGGGGCGGAACCTCTCCCGCGTATCGGCGGTCGTCCCGGATTTCTCGGACGAGGAGCCGCCGACCAAAACAGCGGGATGCGATGTCAGCCAAGCCTGGGGTTATTTCCGTACCCATCCTTCAGCACACCTCGCTCCGATGGACCCCGCGACTGCCGTCGTGGCCATCGGTGCGGTTACCATAATTTATAAGACTACTGGAAACTTGCCAGGATGTCAAGAACCATCGAATGGTAATCCAGCGCATGGTAAATGACAAGGTCTTGTTGCAATGCAACGGTTGTGATAAACTAATACTGGCGTTTATGAAACCCAAAATCCACCCCACCTACTACCCCGAGGCCAAGGTGTCCTGCGCCTGCGGCCAGAGCTTCACGGTCGGTTCAACCCGGCCGGAAATGCACGTGGAGATTTGCTCAAACTGCCACCCGTTTTACACCGGCAAACAAAAGCTCGTGGATACGGCCCGCCGCGTCGAACGCTTCACCGCGCGCGCGGAACGGCAAGCCACCGTCGCCGCGGTGCGCAAAGGCCGCAAAGCCAAAAAAGCCCAAGCCGCGGTGCGCAAATCCAATAAAAAGCCCGCGATCGAACGCGAAGAATAATCGCCCAAGCTGCCGCCTAAAGTCTCTGGATGGTCCAGAGACTTTTTGGTACAATCATGACGGCAGTTGAAAATTGTCACCCCTCGGGTGATCCCCCGTGGGGGAAACGTTGCCAGCGTCAGTCATCATGGATCCTCGGGACCAAAAAATCCTTAAGCGCTACCGCCAACTTCAGACGGAGCTGGCGGATCCGGCCGTGCGCAAAAATTCGCAGCGGGCCAAAATTCTCGGCCAGGAGCAGCGCCGCCTGGAACCGCTGGTCGCGGCCCTCGAGGAACTCAAACGCGTCACGGACGCCATCGCTACCGCCGACCAGACGCTGCGTGAGGACACCGACGCGGAGCTGCAAGCCCTTGCGGCCGGCGAACAAACGACGCTGCAAAACCGCCGGCAAACACTGACGCGAGAAATCGAACGGCTCCGCCTGGGCGTGGATTCATTGGCCAACCGCAACCTGATCCTGGAAATTCGCGCGGGAACCGGCGGGGAGGAAGCGGCGCTGTTCGCGGCTGACCTCTATCGCTGCTACAACCGCTATGCCGAACGCCAGGGTTGGAAAGTGGGCCTGATTTCGGCCAACCGGACCGATTTGGGCGGCTACAAGGAGGTAATTTTCTCCCTCACCGGCAGCGGCGCCTACGGCCAACTCCGCTACGAAAGCGGCACTCACCGCGTGCAACGCATTCCGGTGACCGAAAAAGCCGGGCGCGTGCACACCAGCACCGTGACCGTGGCCGTGCTGCCCGAGGCCGAAGAAGTTGACGTCACGATTCGTCCCGAGGACCTGCGGATTGACGTGTTTCGCGCCGGCGGCCACGGCGGCCAGTCGGTCAACACCACGGATTCGGCCGTGCGCATCACCCACGCGCAAACGGGCATCGTGGTCCAGTGTCAAGACGAGCGCTCGCAGCTGCAAAATAAAATCAAGGCCATGGCCGTGTTGCGGGCGAGGCTCTTTCAACTGGAGCAAGACCGCCGCGAACGGGAGCGGGGGGCAGCGCGCCGCTCGCAAATCGGCAGCGGCGACCGCGCGGAAAAAATCCGCACCTACAATTTCCCGCAGGACCGGCTGACTGACCATCGCCTCAAACGCAACTGGCACCATCTCACCGCCATCCTGGACGGCGACCTGGCGGAAATTATCGCCAGCCTCCAACGGGCGGCGGCGTCCGATGCGCCTTGACGCGCGCCTGCAACGGGCCGTTCGCGCGCTGAAGCTACGCGGGTTTTTGACCCCCTGGCTTGACGCCGAGGTATTGCTCGGCCACGTCCTTGGCGTTGACCGATCCTACCTCGTTGCCCATCCGGAGCGGCGTTTGACCCGCCGTCTTGCGCGGAGTTTTTCCACCCTCCTGCTCCAGAGACTGCGCGGGCAACCCGTGGCCTACCTCTTGGGCGGGAAAGAATTTTACGGCCGCCGGTTCGCGGTTTCCCCCGCGGTCATGATTCCGCGGCCGGAAACCGAAACCATCGTTGCGGCAGTACTGAACGACCCTCGAACCCGCCGTTTCCCCTGCCGCATTGCCGACGTGGGTACCGGTTGCGGTAATCTGGCGCTCACCCTGGCGCTGGAACTGCCGCGGGCGACCGTCCACGCCGTTGACGCGTCCCGCCGCGCCTTGCGCGTCGCGCGGAATAACGCCAAACGTCTGGCCGCGCCCGTGCGATTTCACCATGGCGACCTGCTCCAACCGCTCCGCCGCGCGCCGCTGGACATTATCGTTGCCAATCTCCCCTACCTTGACGCGTCGATCTTCCCCCGGACCGGAACGCTTCGCTTCGAACCGCGATCCGCGCTCTGGTCAAGCGAACGAGGGCTTGGGCACTACCGGCGGCTATTAGAACAGCTCTCGCTCCGCCAAAAACTGCCCCGCCTCACCTGCGGCGAAATGCATCCCGCGCAGGTCCCGCGCTTCCGTGCGATGGCGCGACAACTGCTGCCGCGGCTTGATCTGGACGTAACCGTCGTCAACCACGCCGCCTTCGTTAGCCTCACGGCGCAAGCCAACGCCAAAAAAACAAAACAACCGTCACTGGTCAAAACCATGCTATAGCATGAAAATGACCAGTGGCGGTAATTTCTAGCGGCGACTTTTCATTCAAAAAAACCGCCGCAAGCGAACTTGAGGCGGTGGTTTTTTAATGTGCATTGTTTCGCCGGAACCTATTGCCAACCCCTCATCGACCCGTAATGAATCGCGGCGCGATACCAGGCATGAAAGGTGGTCTGTCCGGTGATTGGAGTGAACCTAAACTCAACCCAAACCCCCCAATCTCGGACGCAGTCAACCTGCCCAACAATGGCCTGGTTAAGCTGCCAAAGGAAGAAGCTCGTGTCCCCACGCCGCTCATCCAATTCTATACAGCTCGGGCCGTCGAGAATCAGATACGCAACCTCTTTTTGCACACTAACCTCCTGGTAAAAGAGCTGAACGATACACGGTCAGAAAGCTTTTTTCAGCAATTTTTGTTTCCATGCTCAAGTATACATCGTTCCAATGACTACCACCACGGCAGACGCGGGCGAACGGTCGCGGAGTATAATGGAAGCGGTTACCATATCTGCGGGCTCAATGTTCGCAGCGCAGCGCTTCCTCGGCCGGCACGTCGGCAGCGGGAATCGTCACCGCCTCCGGCGTGGTAACCACCGTGATCCAAATCGGTCCGGGGGGCAGCGGCACCTCGGCGCCCGCCGCGTCGAAAAATCGGGTTTTTCCGTTCTGCCACTGCCAATTCCCCAGTTGATGCTGACCGTGAACAAAGAGGTGAGCGTCACCGCCTCGGCGGGTGGCGAGGGCTAAACGGCCTTCCGCATCCAGCACCCGCGCGGCCACGACCGGCACCACGACCGCGCGCGCCACGATCGCTTCCCCGCCCGCGCTCACGTGGGGTGTTCCACCCAACCAACGCTGGTAGGCGTCGCGCGCCGCGGCGTAAAAAAAGCCGGCGCAGTAATCGCGAGCGCGAAAACTGATCCGAACGGCCGGGTGGGACGCCGGTGGTGGCGCTGAAGCCGCGGTTTCTTTTTGCCACGTTAACGCGGAAGGCAACCCGTTGGCCGGTAATCCCAAAGCGCTGAACGCCTGGCGCATGGCCGTTCCCGAGGTGAATAAATTGTGCGGCCGTCCCCGCGTGTCATCGCGCCAAAAATATCGTCCGAGCGCCGAGATTTCATCCACATACGCGCGGCCCGCCGCGCGCAACCGTTGATAGGCCGCCGGACTTGCCCCGCTGTGCCACAACACCGCTGACCACTCCTCGGCCCAATCAACGAAATACGGCCGCGCCGAACGTATGGGCCCAATCACCTCGGGCACGTCATCCCGGTCAAAGATGGCGAGATAGCGCGTAATCGAGCCTTCCACCGGGACTTCGTAGACAACCCTCGCCCTCTCCAGCCCATGGGTCGGGCGAGATTCCACGTGATTTTCAATCACCACGGCCACGGTCACCGCTCCCGCGTCAAGCGACGCCGAGGGAAACGTTGCTCCGGCCACGCGTCCGCCGCCGGCCGGCCGCACGATCGGGAACACCGCGCCCGCGGCAACCAGCCGCATCATCCCGCTGCCGAGCACAACTAAAAACAGCCCCAACCACAGGGCTGCCAAACTCGCCCCGCCGAACCACGCCAAAAACCACGGATTGCACCCCCGCCGCTCCGAAACATTCGGACGCGCTTTCCCCCGGCTGCCGGCCCTAACCCTAGGTCTTGGTTTTGGCTGGCGCGGCCGCTGCGGTTGATTCCGCGGCATTCTCTTGCTTCACTTCTTTACCGACGACCGGGACTTCCGCGGCGGTTGGAGCTGACGGTTGCTGCTCCAGGGCTTTCAGCTCCTCTTCACTGCGCGGCGCAATGACGTGGACCACCACCGCTTCCGGCTGCTCCAACACCGTCATCCCGGGCGGCAGCGGCAGATCGCGCACGTGCACGTAATCGTGAAAGGTCTTCAGCCGCGAAACGTCAACGGAAATTTCCGGCACCAAGGCCTCGGGCAAACAGCTCACGGCAACCTCGGACAAATTGGTCATCAGCACCCCGCCGAGTTCCTTGACCGCCGAAGCGACGCCCGTAAACCGCAGTTTAATCCGCGCCGTAATTTTTTCCTTGAGATTGACCTGGTGGAAGTCAACGTGCAGCAACTCGCGCGTGACCGGATGGCACTGAACCTCCTGGATCAGCACTTTCACCGGCACACCATCGTCAAGCACCGCGTCCACCAGCGCGCTTCCCCCAGCCGTTTTCCAGACGCGCATGAAATCGCGCTGCGCCGCCAGGACATTCCGGCTGGGCAATTGATGGCCGTAAATGACGCCCGGAATCAACCCCTGCTGCCGGAGCTTGAGGAGTTTTTTACCCACCACGGTGCGAGTTTTGATGGACAGGGTAAGGGCGGTCATGGCCAGATCACCAGGATTAACGCACGGCAAAGGGTACGATCAAATCCGTTGGATGAACGAGGGCTGGCGCAGCTGAAGGTGGACGTCTAAAACGTCATCGGCTGAAACCACCGGCTGACGACGGAACTTCAAGACGTCTTCACCACTTAAATCGGTGACCAACCCAACCGAGCTGATGCCCAGCTGATTGGCTAACACGACCGCCAGCACCGAGGACCGGCACTTGCGGCACTGCACGTGCACCAGCTGCGCGTCGCTCCGTTCCTCCAAAATCCGCAGTTCGGCCGAGTGATAGCGCGCGTTGCAGACCGGGCAGGTGGAAATGACCCGTAAATTTTCCATGTTGTCCGCGAAGAGTTCGGAAAACCGAGTGGCCATAGCTTTCCAACACTAGTACCCTACCAAATACCCGGGCGAAAGTCAAATTCGTGATCGCGATGGGTGATTTTCCATTCACGTTCAAGATTCGTGATTCACACCGGTCACACCCGATACTTGACGCTCGAGGCGGCTACCCCTTGGGCCAAGCCTAACAGGGCAAAGGTGATGACCAGGTAGCTGCCCCCGTAGCTTACAAACGGCAAACCAATGCCGGTCACCGGCATCAGCCCCAGGTTCATCCCCACGTTGACGGCCACCTGGAAAAACAGCAACACCGACACGCCGTAGACCAAAGCGGCGGTAAAATCGTCAGGCGCGCGCTGGGCCAGCGCCACCAGCCGGTAGAGGATCACCGCGTACGCGGCCAACACCAAGGTGGCGCCGAAAAACCCCAACTCCTCGGCGATGACCGCGAAAATGAAGTCCGTTTGGGCCGCGGGCAAAAATTTCAACTGGCTTTGCGAACCGGCCCCCAAGCCCCGGCCAAACCACTGGCCCGAACCCACGGCAATCACCGCCTGCCGCACCTGGTAGCCGCGGCCATACGGGTCGGCCGCCGGGTTCAAAAACGTCAAAATCCGCGCCCGCTGGTAATCTTTCAGCACGACCGTCCACCCCACGGCGCCCACCACGATCAACAGCGCCAAAATAGTCAGCGCTTGGCGCCGCGTCAGCCCGGTGATCGCCATCATCCCCAGCCACACCGCCACCAGCATCATGGCTGAACCGAAATCGGGCTGGAGTAATGTCATCGCGACGTAGACCGCCGTGGCCGCGCCGCTTGACGCCAGCAGCCAATGGGGACGTTGGCCATCCCGCGGCTGGCGGCTCACCAGGTACGCGACAAACGCGATCAAAAACAGTTTGGCGAATTCCACCGGCTGAAAACCAATCGTGCCGAACGTAAACCACCCGGTCGTGCCGCGCAACGTCTGACCAAACCCCAAAACCGTGGCCAGCATCACCAGTCCGGCTCCGTAGCCGAGTGGCGCCAGCTGACGCACCCGCTGGAGGCTCAAGGAACCCGCCCCTAGCATGACCGCCAAACCCAGCGCGATGAAAAAAAGCTGCTTGCGCAAATTGACAAAGTCCGGCAGCGCAAAACTTTTCGCCAGGCCGTAGAGCGCCGCCAGGCTGAACGCGCACAGCACCAAAATCCCGGCCATCAAGACCCAGTCAAAATACCGCAGTTGGCGCAGCGACTGGCGCAGGGACATAAAAATCAGAAACCCCAAATTCCAAACACCAAATCCCAACCGGTGTGGTCAATGGGTGGAGTCGTGGCAGCCAGTATAGTTACGGCATCGAGATGTGACTTTTTCCTTTCTTTCCTTTCCCTTAAGGGAGAGGATGTCCGCCGCGGATAGGTGCAGGTGAAAAAGATGGATAAAGGGTGATTCCCCATAACTTCACCTGCAGACCATACGGGCAGCCACACCTCCAACCTTACCCCGGATCGGATAAAAGTGGTGGAAATTTGTCTCCCTCACGGAGATCTGCCGCGGGGAGAGAATTTGGGATTTCCATTTAGGGACCTCTGCGAAACTCGCTTTCGTGGCGAGAATTCCAAATTTCGAAGCGAAAAATCGAAAATGCGACGATGTTTATCTGCAAGATTAGCGGAGGAGCAGTTGCGATTTTGCAGCCGAAATTTGGAATTCGCGGCAGAAATGGAGTTTTGCAGCGGTCCCTTTAGACCTCGTACACGTACACACTCCGGTCAACCGTGACCGGCTGCCAGTTCGGGAACGTGAAGGCATGGGAAACGACGCGTGCCCCGGGTTTAAGTTCGGCTTGGAGCTTACGCTCTAATCCAGGCATGATCGGACCCAAGCCGTACACGGTCACCGCGTCAAACGGGCGGCAATCAAACCGCCAGAGGTTCCCGCAAGCAAACGTCGCAAGCCGTGACAAACCGGCCAGACGGGCCCGCCACCGCGCGTACCATACCAGCCACGGGTTAAGCTCAACCCCGTGCGCCACAATCCCCTGTCGCGCCGCGGCCATGACAATCCGCCCATCCCCAGACCCCAAATCCACCAACCGTTGACCGGCCGTCAGACCGCTCATCGTCACCATCCGCTCGGTGGTTGTTCGCCCGGACGGCACAAACGGCGCTCCCCGCACCAACATCGGCAGGGCAAACGGCGCCAGCAGCAGCACCGCGGTCGTCAGCAACAGCAGCATCGCCACCAGCAGCAGAACCAACAGGGCGATGGTAACGGGCGACATAGTGATCGCATTGTACCGCGACAGCGGGCTGCCGCAAAATGCGGGTATTTTGAGATGGGTAGACAAATGGGGCCCGCCGGACATCGGATGTCCGGCCGGACAGGACTGGCGGCCGAAGAAGGGTACCTGACACCGTTTCTCCTGACACCGTTTCTTCCTCGCTACACCGTTTCTCCGCAATGAAGCGAAATAGGTGTTGAAAACGGTGTTGAAAACGGTGTCAGGTACCCTTCTTTGCGCGAAAACGGTGTCCGCGAAAACGGTGTCCGCGAAAACGGTGTCCGAAAACGGTGTCAGGTCCGAAAACGGTGTCAGGTACCCTTCTTTGTTAGGGAAACGGTTCCCGACACCGCTCCCCTCCGACACCGTTCCCGTGCTGACCTCCTACCTTACAAACCATCGCCGGACATCCGATGTCCGGCCGGAAAACCCGAGGGGGGGGGTAAGATAAGATTTGAAAAGTGTAGGACTTACGCGCTTGATCAATTTTACCCGTTAATTTGTCATTCCCGCCCCGTATCAAGTACGGGGTAAACTCCAGCGGGA
>CAYJVS010000015.1:0-13613 GCA_964373635.1 uncultured Gammaproteobacteria bacterium | reverse complement strand
GCTGCATAACCCACCCCCTCCCTCCCTTACCGTAAGGGAGGGGGCCGATGAACCGATCATGACCCTTGTCTTACCCACAGAAAAGCCGGAAGAACCAATTTTTTTATGTCCAAGCCGACCAAAAAGGAGTTGCTCGCCAAGCCGGTTGAGCACATTGATATCACCAAAATCGACGGGAAGTCGTTGGTGGACTCCTACGCCAAGATGAGTTTTTCGGCGCGGGATTTGGCGCGGGCGGCTACAATCTACGACCAGATGCTTGCTGACCCCAACTGTTCGGTCTGGCTGACGTTGGCCGGCTCCACGTCGGCAGGCGGCTGCATGCAGGCGTACGGATATGGAGTAAATTCATCATAGTTGAGCAGTTTTTGGTTCCTTTGAGGATGGTGAAAGGTATATCCTTGACCGGATAATCATCTATGTATATTATAATATACATAGGTTTATTTAGCCATTATGGCAAGAATTCCTCCAAAATACCTCGCCATACTTGGTATACATAACTTGCATCAAACGCTTATCGAGTATAACCCATGGTGGAAAACCAAAGTGTTTGATTTAACCACGCCGTCTTTTGAGCGCGATGCCTTTCGCCAAGCAACGCGGCACATGGATGCGGGCCACAGCCTTGCGCTGCTTATTAACGGGCCGCGGCGCGTGGGAAAAACGACGATGATGTACCAACTGATACGGCGTTTGCTGCAGGATGAGAAGATCCTCCCAAACCGCGTTCTATTTTTTTCGCTTGACGACCCAATAATTCAACAACTGCCACAAAAAGATCAGGGGCTATTGTTTGAGTCGCTTCTTTCACAATGGGCGCAGGTTGCAGGTACGGCTTTACGCACCGCGCCAAATCCGCTGTATTGTTTTTTGGATGAGATCCAACGTTTGCCGCGATGGGAACTTTACCTCAAGCGGTACGTTGATTTACGTTTTCCCATCCGCTTCGTTATTTCTGGTTCGGCATCACATACGATTTTTAGGAAATCACTGGAGAGTCTCCTGGGTCGGGTTGTCGATATTTCGCTGCCCCCGTTTACTTTCCGGGAGTACGTAAGATTTCATCATGCGGATCAACGTACTCTTTTAGGCACCATCGCCGCGAAAGTTTTTGATGTCGCGGACGAATCACATTGGAAGGAATTCGGCACGCTGGTATCTTCCGAAATTACCGCCAGTCGGGTTCAGCAATGGAATACGTATGCCGATCAATACGCTCAAGCCGGTGGCTTTCCACAATTATGGGAGATGAGGAATCCCATAGAACGTTCATCGTTCGTGGACCAGCAATTCGTGGAGCGGGTAACTTTAGAGGATTTACGTTTGGTAAAAGAAATCAGACGACCGGAAATTTTTCATCAATTTTTACGCTACGCGTTTGCTCGCACGGGACAGGAATATAATCTTGAGGAACTGGCGTCGCTCATTCACACTACCCGCGTTACGCTGACCGAAGCTCTGCCACTGCTTCTCCAGACCGAGCTCATCCGAAAAGTTGATCGGTTCACCGGGAAACCAGTGCGCTTGCGTTCAACTCATGCGAAGCTCTACGCGGCTGATCCGTTGTTGATGCAGGCGATTACAAGAATTTCTACATCGCTGGAAGGGGAGGAGCGCGGCCGTATTGCCGAGACCCTGGTACATAATGTTATACGGTTATTTCCGGGCGTTTCTGATCTATCGTATTATCGTGAGCCCCGGGGCAGCGCGGAAATTGACTTCATCGTTCGCGTGGGGAGTAAGATGATCCCAATTGAAGTTTGTTACCAATCAAGTATGCGTGAGCATCGTTTGACGACGATGAAAAAATTTCTTGAAGAGCACGGCAAGCGCGGGAGTTTTGGTGTTTTGGTGACAAAAAAAGATGTCAATTTTGAGCCGCCGATTTTTAAAGTGCCGTTGCCATTTTTTCTCGTGGCGGCATAAATTTTTCCTATGTCCAAGCCGACCAAAAAGGAGTTGCTCGCCACGCCGGTTGAGCACATTGATATCACCAAAATTGACGGCAAGTCGCTGGTGGAGTCGTACGCCAAGATGAGTTTTTCGGCGCGCGATTTGGCGCGGGCGGCAAAAATTTACGACCAGATGCTTGCCGACCCGAACTGCTCGGTCTGGCTGACCTTGGCGGGTTCCACGTCGGCTGCCGGTTGCATGCAGGCGTACGTGGATATGGTGAAGCACAACATGATAGATGCCATCGTCGCTACCGGCGCGTCCATCGTGGACATGGACTTTTTTGAGGCGCTGGGATTCAAGCACTACCAGGGCACGCCGCACATTGACGACTCCATGCTGCGGTCGCTGTACATTGACCGCATCTACGACACCTTTATTGACGAAGAAGAATTGCAGGAGTGCGATAAGATCATTGCCAAAATTGCCGATGGCCTAAAGCCGCGACCGTACTCATCGCGCGAGTTCATCGCCAAGATGGGCGAGTGGTGCGTCAAGCACGCCAAGAAAAAAAACTCGTTGGTGCAGGCGGCGTTCGAGCTCAATGTCCCAATTTTCTGCCCCGCGTTTTCTGATTCGTCCGCTGGCTTCGGGCTGGTGTTGCACCAAACCAAGCACCCGGACGTGCATGTGTCCATTGACTCAGTAGCCGATTTCCGCGAGCTGACGCAAATTAAGTTGGCGTCCAAGGATACCGGGCTTTTGATGATCGGCGGCGGTGTGCCCAAAAACTTTGCCCAAGACACGGTGGTGTGCGCCGAAGTTTTAGGGAAGGTTGCGCCGGTGCACAAGTACGCCGTGCAGATCACCGTGGCTGACGTGCGCGACGGCGCTTGCTCTTCGTCCACGCTGAAGGAGGCTTCGTCATGGGGCAAGGTGTCCACGGTGCACGAGCAGATGGTCTACGCCGAAGCGACGCTGGCCTTGCCGGTGATTGCCGCCTACGCGTACCAGCAGGGGAATTGGAAAAATCGGGAGAAGAGGAAGTTTAGCAAGCTGTTTGTCTAACTCCTCCTTACCTCCCCTTATCATAAGGGGAGGATTGGTGGGGTTACATTACCGTTATGTTGGTGGTTAAGATTGGTTTAGTCCAAATGCACTGCAAAGAGACGGCAGCAGAGAACTTGACGCAGGCGGTCATCCGCATTGGCAAGCTGGCCCGACGCGGTGCGCAAGTAATTGCGTTGCCGGAATTGTTTTTGACGCCGTACTTCTGTCAGCGCCGCGACAAAAAGTTTTTCGCGCTGGCCGAGCCGGTGCCGGGACCCACGACGCGGGTGCTGCAGACCGTGGCCGCGGCACGGAAGGCCGTGATAACCACTTCAATTTTTGAGCGCGCCGGTGGGGGGAAATTTTATAACACGGCGGTCGTTATTGACGCGGACGGCAAACTGCGCGGCAAATACCGCAAGATGCACATCCCCGACGATCCGAAGAATTACTACGGTGAGGCGTACTACTTCACGCCGGGCAACCTCGGGGTGCGGGTGTTCCAGACGCAATACGCCAAAATCGCCACGCTGATCTGCTGGGACCAGTGGTTTCCCGAAGGCGCGCGGATCGCCGCCGCCCAGGGCGCGCGGATCATTATCTACCCCACGGCCATTGGGTTCCAGCTCAAAGCGAAAGCCGGCATTAACGAAGCCGAGCACGAGGCCTGGCAGGTGATACAGCGGGCCCACGCGATTGCCAACGGCGTCTTTGTGGCCGCGGTCAACCGTGTGGGGCTGGAGCAGCACCTGCGCTTTTGGGGCACGTCGTTCGTCAGCGATCCGTACGGGCGGGTACTGGCGCAGGGGAGCACCAATCGCGAAGAAGATCTGCTCGTACCTTGCGACTTGAATGTGATTAACCAGATGCGGAAGGATTGGCCGTTTTTAACAGCGCGGCGGGTGAAGATTGAATAGTCGCATAATATCCCCTCTCCCTCGGTGGGAGAGGGGATTGAGGGAGGGGGGAGTGACCGACATGAGTACTCCCACCCCCTCTACCTCCCCCTCTGGCAGGGGGAGAAAAAGTGGGAGCCACCCTCTCCCCTTCGTTCCCCTCACCAGTCCTCTCCTCCTTCGCTAAAGCTATGGCGGACAAGTCGGACAGCCTCTCCCTTGAGGGAGAGGGATGGGGTGAGGGGGCACGATACCGTTTGACGCACGATGATACTGGCCTCGTAACCATTGGACGAATGACGGTTAAACTCTATGACCTATCGTCTTCCCGCGGAATGGGAGCCGCATGACGGCACGTGGCTGGCCTGGCCGCACAACCGCGAGCACTGGCCGGGCAAGTTTGAGCCCATTCCAAAAACATACGTACAAATTATTCAAGCGCTCATGTCAAGCGAGCGCGTCTTTGTGTGTGTCAACGATGCCGAGATGGAACATGAAGCGCGGGAATTGCTGGAACAGTGTAATGTGCCGCTGCGTCAGGTGGAATTTTTTCAGATTCCAACCAACGCCTCCTGGTCGCGCGACCACGGCCCGATGTTTGTGACGAAATTTTCCCCTCCCTTGGTGGGAGGGGTGAGGGGAGGGGGATACCGTCAGGGTGATCAAAGGATCACCGTGCTGGATTGGGGTTACAACGGCAACGGGGAAAAATGGGGGCCGACTGACTTAGATGACGCGGTGCCGGAGAAGATCGCCGCAATACTCGGCTTGCCGCTGGTATCACCGCCGATGATTTTGGAGGGCGGCTCGATTGAGGTCAACGGCTGCGGCACGCTGTTGACCACTGAGTCGTGTTTGCTCAACGAGAACCGTAACCCGCAGCTCAACCGCGAGCAGATCGAAGGGTACTTGCGGGAGTACCTGGGCGTGTCGCAGATTCTGTGGCTGAAAGAGGGGATTGCCGGCGATGACACCGACGGCCACATTGACGACCTGGCGCGGTTTGTGAACCCGACCACGGTCGTGTGCCCACTGACCGATGACGCGGCTGACGCCGACTACGCGGTGCTGCAGCAAAACTACAACGACCTGCAGCACATGCGCGACCAAAACGGCCGGCCGTTGACCGTGGTGCCCCTGCCAACGCCGACACCCGTTATCTACGAAAAAGAGCGTCTGCCAGCAAGCTACGCGAATTTTTTCATCGCCAATACCGTGGTACTGGTGCCGACGTTTAACTGCCCGCAGGATGCCCAAGCCATGGCCATACTCCAGAATTTTTTCCCCGATCGCCGCGTTATTGGGATTGATTGCGTGGATTTGGTGTGGGGCTTCGGTACGATCCACTGTTCGACCATGCAGCAGCCGCAATCGGGAATTAGGAATTTGGAATAAGGAATTGGGGGTCGGATATTTTTTGTAAGAGCCGCCGCATGCGGTTTTTTGTTGGAAAAAAATCCCCACCGGTGAGGGTGGGGGAAAGGCCAGAGCGCATCGGGCGGGGTTCAACACGCGTGGATACTTGTCACTCCAATTGACGGAGAATCGCCGCGGCGTCGCGGGGTTCTCCTGGAGGAATCACGAGATCGGCTGCCGTGAAGTCCTGGTGCAGGGTGAAGCTGTGGGGGAGGGCGACACAGCGGCAGCCGGCAGCTTTGGCCGCGAGCACGCCTGCCTCGCTGTCTTCAAACGCCAGACAGTTTTGTGCTGGCACACCCAGACGCTCGACTGCCAGCAGGTACAGGTCCGGCGCGGGCTTGCGGCGGATTCCTGGCCGGTCATCGGCGCAGATGACCAGCGGCAGGAGCTCAACGACCTTCGCGTGGGTGAGGTTTTCCAGCACGTCCGATCGGCGCGAGCTGGATGCGGCGGCCTGGCGAATCTCGGGGTACCGTTGGGCAAACTCACGCACGAGCGCAGTGTTAGCCGTAATCGGCGGCACTCCCTGTTGGCGGATCTCGCCGTAGATTGTCCACCGTCGGGCCATATGGGTTTCGGGATCATAGGGAATGCCCGTCCGGCGACAGAGATGGGCCAGATTTTCATGCCCGCCGTAGCCGGCCAGCGGTAGGTACTGTTCGCGAGTGATCAAATGGCCGAGTTCTTGGAACAGCCGCTCCCAGGCTTGCCAGTGCAACGGTTCGGTGTCCACTAAGACGCCATCCACGTCCCAGATGATTCCGGTGATCATCAACAGCCTCCAATTGAAAGTAGTTCAAAAGGGCAAAGAACCGCATCTACTCTATCCCATCATTCGATGAATGTCAACATTATCATCCGTGAGCGTTTTCGTCGTACGGTCACGAGGCCCGTCATCACTTATGCTGTCATAGGTCATAAGTCATGGCGGCGAGTTAGGTCAAAAGTCGAAAGTCAAAAGGACACCTTTGACGCAGACCCGCGACCGAACCCGCTGCCAAGACCTTAGACTATTGACGAATCCGGTCAGTTCACGAGCCTTGTTACCGCACGGACGATGACGATACCTCAAATTCTTTTTTCCCACCGGACCTCCGGAATTCCCTCGTGCGCATTGGCCCACCGCGCCATGGTGAACAGGAGGTCCGAGAGCCGGTTGAGGTACTGGACAATGAGGGGATCCAGCGTGATGCTTGATTCCTGGATGGCGGCGACCACGGCGCGTTCGGCCCGCCGACAGACGGCGCGTGCCACGTGCAGTCTCGCGGCCGCCGGGCTCCCGCCGGGCAGGATGAACTGACGCAGCGGCGATAGGTTGTCCGTCAGCCGGTCAATGGCGGCTTCGAGAAACTTGATGTCGGTGTCCGTCAACTTGGGAACATGGGCGTAGGCGGTTGACTGCCGCGGCGTGGCGATGCAAGATCCGATCGTAAAGCAACGGTTTTGGATGCGAGAGAGGACGCCGTCCAACTGGCTCAAGGCGGGCGACTGATTGGCGAGCGACCGAATCAACCCCAGCCACGAATTGAGCTCATCCACCTCGCCGTACGCGCAAACGCGCGGGTGGTGTTTGGGCACGCGCCCGGCGCCAAACAGCCCGGTGGTTCCGTCATCGCCGGTTTTGGTGTAGATTCTCATGTCAGTGCTCAGTGCTCAGTACTCAGTGCTAAGCCGCTGGCGCTTGGGTATTGGAGCATGGCGGCACGTACTCGTCAACTCCATGCCCCGTAAAATCAGCGGGCGTTGCGGATACCCGGAGAGGAAAATTTTATCTTTCCCCCCAATGACCCGGGTGGTATACTGCCAGCGTGGCGTGTCGTGGGCTGAGCAGTTGCGGACTGCTTGCGGCACCCACTACGGAGGAGAAATGGGTACATTTCACTCCGCGTCGCCTCGGGTGCATATCCCGGGGCTTTTTTTCATCTGGCGCTCTCCCAATGTTCATGGTATGCTGATGGCCGCGGGATGACCGTGAATGTGACCGTCTATCTCGCGGCTGGCGCGTGCGTTGCGTGTCCGCCGGGCCTGTCCAGGTAACCGACAGGCCCGTTTTTTGTCTCCCAGCTGCTGCAGGGGAGATAAAAAAGCCACCCTTGGTGGGGCGGTTTTCCGTGGCGGTCGTTTGCAACCGGTGGTCAGTGTCAACCTGAAAAAAAGAGGATCGTACACACATTGGAATAGCGGAGTATGGTGAGGGCAAAAAAGAGGGGCGCGTGTCGCCCCTCCTGCCCGCTCGCAAATGGAATATCGTGGTGTCGTTTTTTTAACCACTTTTCTTTTTTAACCCCTCCTCACCTCCCCTTCAAACGTAAGGGGAGGAAGGGTTAGGTTAGCTACAGCCGCTCGTTGAGCCGCAGTTTAAGCACTTGTAGCAAGAGGCGTTTCGGATCATGACGTGGCCGCAAGTATCGCAAAGCGGCGCGTCGCCGGACATTTGGGCCAGGTATTGGTCCAGCGGCGTCAGACTTGACGGTTGATCGGCGGTGGCGGTCTCGCCATCGGCGGGGCTGACCGATGGTTCCTCGCGGATATCCGGCATGGTCGGCGTCGTCTTCAGCTCCAGCCGAGTTTGCCGTTCGGCCAGTTGCGCCAGTTGTTCAACGCGGTTTTTCTGCACGCCGGTGGGCGGCACTTGCGCCAAGTCAGTGCGGCCCAGGTACTCCATCGCCAGCACCCGGAAGACGAAGTCCAGCACCGAGGTGCAGAACTTGACGTTGGGGTGCGAGGTCGGTCCGGCCGGTTCAAAGCGCGTGAAGGTGAATTTGCGCACCAAGGACTCCAAGGGCACGCCGTACTTTAGCGCGGTGGAGATGGCGACGGCAAAACTGTTCATGATGCTGCGGTAGGCGGCCCCTTCCTTATAGAGGTCAATGAAAATTTCGCCCAAGGTGCCGTCGGGATATTCGCCCGTGCGCAAGAAAACTTTGTGGCCGGCGATTTCAGCTTCCACCGTGATGCCGCCGCGTTTGTACGGGAGTTCGCGCTGTTCCCCGTGCAGGTACACCCGCCGTCCGCCCGTGGTTTTGACCCCGGCAACCGGAGCGGGGGTGGCGGCCGGCGTGGCGGGGCTGGACGCGGCGGTTACGTTCATGGGCGTTGGCGTTGTACCACTCGTGGCGACGGCGGTCACGGTCGGCGCGGCCTCGGACGCTTGGCGGCGCTGGTCGTTGGTTTTGGAGGTGGTGGAGAGCGGTTGCGAGAGTTTGCTGCCGTCGCGGTAGATCGAGAGACATTTTAAGCAGAGCTTCCAGGACTCCAGATACACCTGCTCGACGTCGGCGACGGTGGCGTCGCTGGGCATGTTGATGGTTTTGGAAATCGAACCCGAAAGGAACGGCTGTACCGCGGCGAGCATCCGGACGTGCCCCATGAAGTGGATGTAGCGCTTGCCGCGGATTCCGCACTTGTTGGCGCAGTCAAAAATTGGTTCATGCTCGGACTTCAGGTGAGGAGCGCCTTCAATCGTCATGGCGCCGCAGATATATTCGTTGGCCCGCGCGATCTCGGCGGGGGTGAACCCGAGTTCGCGCAAGAGCGAAAACGTCGGCGTTCGGTACTGGGCCGGCGTCAACCCCAGGCGCTGCAGCGTCGTTTCGGAAATCACCGCGGGGGTGAACGCGAAGCCGAGTTCAAACGCTCCCTTGAGCGCGGTTTCGACTTGGGCGATATCGGTGTCGGTGAACCCCTTGGCGCGCAAGGTGTCGGGATTGATTGCCGGCGCGCCGCGCAAGCTGCCGTGTCCCCGCAGGTAATTGGTGATGTCGGCAATTTCCGCTTCGGTGTAGCCGAGGGCCGCCAACGCCACCGGCACGGCTTCGTTGACGATCTTAAAATACCCGCCGCCGGCGAGTTTTTTGAATTTCACCAGCGCGAAGTCCGGTTCAACGCCGGTGGTCGCGCAATCCATCACCAGGCCAATCGTACCCGTCGGCGCCAAGAGCGTGGTTTGCGCGTTACGGTAGCCGTACTTTTCCCCGAGGGCTAACGCCTCATCCCAGGCTTGTTGGGCCGCGGCCAGAAGCTCCGGGGGCGCGTAGCTGGGTTCAATCCCCACCGGCGGGATGGTCAAACCCTCATACGCTTCCGGCCGGGCGTTGGATGCGGCGCGGCGGTGGTTTCTGATCACCCGCAGCATATGGTCGCGGTTGTTCGCGTACTCCGGGAACGGGCCCAAAAACTGCGCCAGCTCCGCCGACGTCCGGTAGGAAACGCCCGTCATTAAGGCGGTGACGGCGCCGGCAAAGCCGCGGGCTTCGGGACTGTCGTAGGGGATGCCGGCGGTCATCAGCACCGCGCCGAGGTTAGCGTAGCCCAAACCGAGCGTGCGGAAGCGGTGGGTTCCCACGGCAATTTCGCGGCTGGGAGACGCGGACATCAGCACCGAGATTTCCAGCACCGTGGTCCAGAGCCTAACGGCGTGGCGGAAGCCGGGAATGTCAAAGGTTTGCGCGGTGGGGTCAAAAAACGGCCCAAGGTTAATCGAGGCCAAATTGCAAGCGGTGTTGTCCAAAAAAACGTACTCCGAGCAGGGGTTGGTGGCGCGGATTTTGCCCGATTCTGGGCAGGGGTTCCACTCGTTGATGGTGGTGTCAAACTGTACGCCCGGGTCGGCGCAGGCCCAGGCGGCGGCCGCGATTTGTTGCCAGAGGCCGCGCGCCCGCACCGTCCGGTTCACCGACGCGTCAACCCGGCCGTAGAGCTCCCAGGGCTGATCGTTGAGCGCGGCTTTGACGAAATCATTGGACAGGCGGACGGAGTTGTTGGAATTTTGACCCGAGACCGTCTGGTAGGCTTCCCCTTCATAAGCGGCGTCGTAGCCGGCCGCGACCATGGCGGCGACTTTTTTTTCCTCATTGGCTTTCCAATTGATGAACCACTCGACGTCCGGGTGGTCAATGTCTAAAATCACCATCTTGGCGGCGCGGCGCGTGGTGCCGCCGGACTTGATGCCGGCCGCGGCCGAGTCGCCGATCTTTAACCACGACGGCAGTCCCGAGGATTTTCCGCCGCCGGAGAGCTTCTCGCCCGAGGCCCGCAGGGAGGAGAAGTTGGTGCCGGTGCCCGAGCCGTACTTGAACAGCCGCGCCTCGCGCACCCACAGGTCCATGATGCCGCCCTCGTTGACCAGGTCGTCGTCCACGGCCTGGATGAAGCACGCGTGCGGCTGCGGGTGCTCGTAGGCGTTCTGGGCTTTCGTCATCTTCCCCGTGTCCGGGTCAACGTACCAGTGGCCTTGGGAGCGACCGGTGATGCCGTAGGCCCAGTGCAAGCCGGTGTTGAACCACTGCGGGGAGTTGGGCGCCGCCCGTTGGGTCAAGAGCGCAAAGGCCGTTTCGTCGTAGAAGGCCTGGGCGTCTTCGGCCGACGCGAAGTAGCCGTAGCTCTCCCCCCAGGCCCGCCAGCAGCCGGCGAGGCGGTGAACTACCTGCTTGATGGAACGCTCGGGACCAAGCACCTCAGAACCGTCTGGATTTCGCTTGACTTCGCCGTTTTCGTCCAGCTGTGGCACGCCGGTCTTGCGGAAGTACTTCTGGGCCAAAATGTCGGTTGCCACCTGGCTCCAGGAGCTGGGCACCTCGATGTCGTCCATGCGGAAGACCTCGCGGCCGTCGGTTTCGCGAATGACGCTCGTCCGCCGTTCGTACTGGACCAGGGCGTACGGGTCGGCCCCGGCCCGGGTGAAGTAGCGGGCAAACCGCAACCCGTCCGCGTGGTAGCGTTTCGGCCGCGGCGCAAATTGCGGGGCGGAAAACGGCGCGGCCGCACTGCCTACCGCCGGCGGCGTGACGGGAGCCGCCACCGTTGGTTCCGGGCTTGGTCGTTTGGGGGTCATACCCCGTGGGACAACTTCGATAATAATTTTTCCGATGACAACCATGAATCACCGACACTGATTGCGACGGGTTTTGTATCCTGAATGGCCATCCCGGGCCGAAGTCACCGACGTTCGTTCTTGGGTGTCTCACGGGGCCTACCCCGGAGCGTAAAGAAAACAGAGAGCTTACGTTCAGCGTCATGCTGCACGCAAACTCCCTGCATTCAGAGCTGTCCAAGAGCCTGGCGGGCTCGCGGATTGCTAGGGACTGTCCGTCCTCCTTCGCGGGTCCAGATTGGTGTTGATGTTCGTCGCGCAGGGGTGAGTATACCATGGGGTCAATGGGGTCACAAGCCAACGGCAAATTTTTGCCGTCCGGAGGGTTACAGCGGGGTTTGGCCGCGTTTGGCGTTCGCGTTGGTGGGGTTTATCCACAGAATTTTTACCCGACGAACACGGGATCATTTCTCCCCGGCGGCGGTGTCAAGGTGTTGCGACGGATTCAGCCATTGACGAGGGGTAAATTCAGCAGTACCGGCAGGGTGAGCCAGGCGTTCATGACGATACCCAAAATCGTCAGCGCCCGCCCCAGCCCGCCGATCCGGCGCGGTAAACCGTCAAGCAGCGCCAACAGGAGAAAGGGGAGGAAATCGAAGGCGTAGCGGGCGCCGTACTGGTGTTCGCCATGGGCGTAGGACAACAAGAGAGGGACGGCGATCAGCCCGGCGGTAACCAAGCTCCAGCTGACCGGCGGTTTTTTGTGGGTCAGCTTCAGCAACAGTAACAGCAGCGGCCAGGCCAGGAGCAATGCCATCCCGCGGCCGTCAAAGGTCAGGTAGGGAAAGCGCAGGACCGGGCTGTCGGGGGAAGCGCGCAGGGGTTGGGGGCCGGCCAGAAACATGCGGTAGAGGTTCCCCGGCAGGTGGCGCCAGGAAAAGAGGCCCAGCGTCCGAGCCTCAGCGGTCGCGGGATCAGTGAAGGCCGCGGTATAGCCGGCTTCCAGGGGGTGGCCAAAACGGGCGGCATTATAGCCGGCAATCAGGAGGACGGAAGCCACCAGTGGCATTGCCAGTTGAATGAACCGCCGGCGGCGCTCGGCGGGCGGCGCCGTAACGGCCGCCAGGCCAAAAAACACCGCGGCGATGATGGTCAGGGGGCGAGCCATCGCCGAGAGTCCAACCAACATGCCGCAGAGCCAAAAACGGCGCCGTCCCGCATACTCGGTCAGCGCGGCCAGCAAGCCCGCCAGCGACACCAGGTGCGCCAGATACCCGTCAAAAACGGTTGCGCGCAGCGTCGTGTAGAAGAGCGGACTGCCGAGGAGGACGGACAGCACGATCCACAGGGCGTCGCGTTCGGGCCAGTTCAGCCGGCGCGCCAACCGATAGATGAGGAGGCTGATCCCGAGGGCCAGCGTTACCACCAACGCGCCTTGCGGGAAGTCGAGCCCCAGCACCGCCACGCCGGGCAGCATCAGCAGCGCCGGCAGCCCCCCCATGGGGTAGTAGCACCGTTCGTCCACGCAGCTCAAGTCGCGCAGATGCAGGGGGTCAACCGCGGCGGCCGGAATGTCCAGCCGTCCGGCCAGCATCGCCCCCGCGATCCGCCGGTAGTAGCCAAAACCGTTGCCGGCCGCGGCCAGGTAGACCGTGGCAAAAACCCCGGCCGCGGCCAGCGCCAGCACCGGGCCAGGGTGGCGGCGGGTAAATTGGAGCCGCGTCTTCATACCTTGGCAGTGGACAATGAAAAAACCCGCCGAGGGCGAGGTGAAAAAAAGGAGGGGTCGCACAAACTCTCTGGTCCGACCATCGGTATTGATCCTTCCTCGCTTCAGGACTTGTCCGGCGGGAGCGAGAGTGGCATCTTGCCGAGCGATACGATGGCCTTGAGCGCTTCGTTGACCGGCAGGTTAAGCGGGCGGGTGGCGCGAGCGTCGAGGATCAGGAGACGTCCGTTCGTCGGGTTAGGCGAGCCGGGTATGAAGACGGTGAGCTTCCGACCACCGCCCGCGTCCGGGATTTCACCCGTGACCAAGCCGACTTCCTCGCCGCCTCCCTCGCCGCTTGCCACCAGCACGGCGCGCTGGAACATTGCTTCCTTCCCGTGGCCGGAGCCGAGAACTTGCTTGGCGGTTTGGTAGAGCTGTCCGAGCAAGGGCAGACGGTCCAGGATGGTGTCAAGGCGTGCCCACAGCCAGCGCCCGAGGAGGGTGGAAACCGCGAGGCCGACGAGGTAGACCGTCGCTGCGGTCAGCACCAAGCCCAGGCCGGGGAAGTAGAACGGCTGCCGCGCGAGCCAGGATCCGGCGATGGACGACTCCAGGGAGGCGACGGTCAGTACCAGGCCGACGGCGGGAAGCAGGGTGAGTGCGCCAGCGAGGAAGCATTGGGAGAGGTGGCGGGTGATGGGGCGCATGTGAGTCTTCGATCGTTTTGCGGCTGCCGGATGGTGCGGGGAAATCAAGGTGGATACTACTCTACCACCACTTATTTGTCCACCCGAATTTTGCGCGTCCAGACCTCCTGGCCGTCAATCGG
>CAYJVS010000014.1:0-13801 GCA_964373635.1 uncultured Gammaproteobacteria bacterium | reverse complement strand
CGGCGCAGGTAAGCTCACTATGTTTTTCTACCGGTACAGATTCACCGGTTAATGCGGCTTCTTCCGCCTTGAGATTAATTGCTGCAATCAAACGAGCGTCGGCCGGGAAGCGATCGCCGGTCGCAAGCACAATGATGTCGCCTGGCACGAGCTCTTGGGCCGGCACCTCTCGCTCCAACCCATCACGAAAAACCAAAGCGATTGGCGCGGCGAGCTTACGCAGCGCTTCAAGCGCCCGCTCGGCGCGCCACTCTTGAACAAAACCTAAGGCCACGGCAAAGAGTATAATCACCCCAATAGCAATCGCTTCCACCGCATGGCCTAAAATACCCGAGAGCGCGGTGGCGGCCAGCAGAATAAGAATGAGGGAATTCTTGAACTGATGCAGAAAGAGTGTCAATGGCGAAATTGAGGCGGCGGCAATAAGCTGGTTGGGACCATATTGTCGAAGACGAATTTGCGCTTGAACGTCAGTTAATCCAGTCGTTCCGTTGGTCTTGAGTTCAGCCATAGCGGTGGCGACGGTAAGGGCATGCCAAGGACGGCGGTTTGCTTCATGATGGCCTGAATTCTTATGCTGCATAGTTAGTTTTTAATGAAATCATCTACACCAACATCCAACGCTTGAGCGATTTTCGTTAGCGTTTCAATAGTCGGATTCGCATTTGCGTCGGATTCCACTGTTACCACGGTATGAAGCGACAAATCCGCCAGCCTGGACAGGCGGTCTTGTGAAATGCCCTTTTCTTGGCGCAATGTAATGGCGGATGGTGGCAGAAAATCAGAATAAAATCCCCCCGGCGCGCGAGCCCCGTACCAGAGCAAGCCCGGTGCGGGATAAACTCCGCGAGCGCGGCGAAAAACGCAAATTTTTCCAATTGGCCGGGGGGAATTTATCCAAAGATGCGCCGCCACCATGACCGCCTGGCTGGCTCGGATCGATCAAGGAGTTCAAAAACAGATGGCCCATGCCACGCCTGGCCAGGAGGCGGGATTGGTTTTTTATCCGCTCCTGGCAAACCCAACAACCTTTTCACCTGGTCTACCACCTCCGCTGGCACGTGGCTTGCCATGAGCCAATAATCAGTCATGCCCGCTTCTCGAAAGCGCTCCAAATCCTCTGGCTGGCTCAGATTGTCAAGACCGACGACGGGTATATCCTTGGTCCGCGGGTCGCCTTTGAGAATTTTTGTCGCTTGGACACCGTCCATGTCCGGCAGGATGATTCCCATAACAATCAGGTCGGGTTTTTCTTGAACTGCTATCCCAACCGGGTCATTGCTTGGAGATGGGTAAGACTTGTACGTCATGCCGGCCATCATGAACTTGGTACCGTATAATTCGGCAAGCATTGGATCATCTTCAAAATGTAAAATTTTCGGCATACGATTTTAGCTGACACGTTGTGCCAGCACTAATTCGCTGAATAATATTTATAAATTTTCTCAAAACTGATCGCGAAGCGACGATTTTGGGTGGAGTTAAAAAAGGAATCAATTTTACGGACTTTGCTTCCTTGCTGACGCAGGGCAAGGCGCCTGCCCCGTAGGGTCGCAGGGCGACTCCTTCGGGGCTTCCCGCCCCAATGCTCGGGCACGGCGTGATCCCCCCCCGCGCCCCCTCCCGCCGCGCCCGAGCGTTCCGCCGGAACGCCTGCCCGCCGAAGCCTCGGCGCGGGCGGGAAGCGGAGGCGGTCAGTTGTCGGGATTCGTTTGGTAAAAAGTTCGGATTTTGTTCATTGTGGCTGGGGGACCAGGATACGAACCTGGATACTGGGCTCTCCCGCACTAATCTGGGGGGGATGGAATCGGACCATCATTCGCAGCTCCAAAGGCTGCTGTCCTGCCATTAGACGACCCCCCATCAATTCCCCAGATTGGCGCGGGACAGACCCGCGGCCCATGTCCTGCTTGCCCCGCTGGAGAGCGGGGCGATCCCCCGCGCATATCTCGGGATGCCTACGAGCGCGTCAGGGCGTAAATTTTTTTGGCGATGGCGACCGTGGCGACAACAAACGTCAGTCCCAGGTACATGAACAGCGCCACTTTCAGCCCGGTGGGAATTGACTCCACGCGCAGGTACGAAACCGCCTCCGCCACCAGCACCGCGGCCAGGCTGGCCAAGATCACGCAACACAGCATGATCACGGTGAGAATTCCTTCCACGATGTGGCTGATATTCATCTTCGCGGGCTAGACTTTCAAATACCGGCGAATGGCGATGCTGGAGCCCACCATGTTTAAGCCCACCATGGAGATTGCCAGCGCCCCGAAAATAATCCCTCCATTTTCGCGAAAATGGCTGACGATGTCAAGCGGCATCCCGCTGAAAAAGTTATTCAGATAGGGCTGCGCGGCGCGCAGGAGCGGAAAAGTCAGGCCGGCGGTGGCCGCCGTGGCCAGCACGCCGTACAGGACGCTCTCCAGCACAAACGGCGCCGTGATAAACGAATTACTTGCCCCTACCAGCTTCATGATGGCGATTTCCTCGCGCTGGGTGTAAATGGCCATCCGAATCGCGTTGAACACGATCAGCACGGCGATAAAAATGAAGCTGAGCGTGACGATGACGCCCGCGCGGTTGACGCGATCCGCCAGGGCGCCAATCTCGGCGATGGTTTTGCGGTGGTCGCTGAAATTTTCGTCGGCAATCAATTTCCGGTACGGTGAGTTGTTCATGATGTCCAAAATGTCCGGATACAATTCCGGCTGTTTTGCCATGATGATCAAGGTCGCGCCCAAGGGATTAGCGTTCAACTCCTCAAGCGACTGTAAAATCGCCGGGTCCTTGGCGTGGCGGAGGCGAAATTGGGCCAACGCTTCCGCCGGCGTCACGTGGGTCACCGCCGACACCTGCGCCAGCTTCTCAAGGAAATCTTTCATTTCGAGTGTTTGGGATTCGGTCGCCGATTGTTCCAGGTATAAGCTGATGTCAATTTTTTTTTCCAGCGCGGCAATCGCGGATTCGACGACCACGTTAATCGCAATGAGGGCATTGACCGTCACGCCGGCTAACGCCATGATGCTCATGGTGGCGAGCGACAACCAAATGTTGCGCCAAAACCCTTGTCCGGCGAATTTCACCACGCGGTACAACGAAATCAGCATGGTCCAAGCGCTTACTCGCCTAACTTATATCGTCCGACCGCCTGGTCAGAAACCACCGATCCGCCTTCCAGCACGATCACGCGCCGGCGGATGTGGTTGACTAACGTCTGGTCGTGGCTGACCAGCACCACGGTCGTGCCGATGCGGTTAATCTTTTGCAGCAGATCCACAATGTCCATCGCCGTCTCCGCGTCCAGGTTGCCGGTGGGTTCATCCGCCACCAGAATTTTTGGCCCGTGAACCAGGGCGCGGGCAATGGCGACGCGCTGGCGCTCACCGCCGGAAAGGTGGACCGGGAACCGGTCGGATTTATCGGCCAGCCCGACGATTTTTAACACCTCGGGGACGATCCGCCGGATGCGGCTGGTTTGGGCGCCGCTCACCTGCAGGGCGAACGCCACGTTCTCCAACACCGTTTTTTTTTGCAGGAGCTTGTAATCCTGAAACACCACGCCGATTTGCCGCCGCAGGTAGGGCACTTGGCCGCGGCGGATCCGCGTGATATCCCACCCGCCGACGACCACCTGGCCTTCCGTCGCGCGTTCTTCGGCGATAAGAATTCTCACCACGGTGGTTTTTCCCGTGCCGCTCCGGCCAACCAGCGACACAAACTCGCCCGGCTGCACGGCAAACGAAACATCGGCCAGCGCCACGATGCGCTCCGGCCCGTAGATTTTTGAGACACCTGAAAATTGAATCATCGGTGAGGCCATGGGATGGCCGCATCATACCATACTCCAGCCGCGTTGCGCGCCAGTTGAACAATTTTCGGATTTTTTTTATACTGGTTGAACGCCGAGCCCCAACGGCGGCCAGGCCTCGGGTTGCAACCGATTCCGCGGTAGACGAGCATGAACGTGCGGTAACCAGTACCGTGGCAGTATGCTCGCTTCTCACGCCGGACACCGGTAACGATTGGCTCCCCGCGGGTGTAGTACCGTGGCAGTATGCTCGCTTCCCAGGCTAGAGATGGGAGTTCCCCGCCCGCCGCCGCGATACACCAGACTGAAGGTCCCTTCTTGTGTAGTTGGCGGGATTAGTACAATGGCAGTACGTCGGCTTCCCAAGCCGAAGACGCGAGTTCGATTCTCGTATCCCGCTGGGTGCACAAGGATTGCGGGTTTGCTGGCAGGCGGGGATTCTCCTCACCCGCTGACCGGTTCCTGCCCCGCCTTGTCCGACCGGATTTCCCGCGTTCACCTTTCTGCCTTTTCCCCCACCGTATCTTAGTTGGTAGACTTGCCCGCCAGTCGTCTTGCGCCGAAGTAGTTCAATGGTAGCCCGCTTGGACGCTAGGTCACGTAACACAGCCACCTTAGCTCAGTTGGTAGCCCCGCGCTGTCATTACCCAATCGCTCACTCACCTGTCAACGTCCGCCAGCGTAGCTCAGCCGGTAGAGCAACACTTTCGTAAAGTGGAGGTCGTGGGTTCGATCCCCACCGCTGGCTCCAGAGGCGGGTTGGTGAATGAGATCGGCAGCCGCGGGGTTCGTAAAGCGCGGGTCCCCGGTTCGGGGAGGTGGCCGTGGTAAGTGGGCTATCAGTATTGGGCTGCCTTATTTTTATTGCGTGCGCGGGGGTCGCAAAGCAGGGGTTGTGGGTTCGCCCCGCCATCCGACGGGGCGCCAGGAGTTCATCCCCTGGCGACTCCCACCTTCGGCTCCACTCCAAAACAAGAAAATTTTTGCCGTCGCCCCGTGGGCGGCGCCATACGTCACGGCACCAGGCGTTTGACGTTGAGGGCGGCGATTTTTTGGGCCAGGAGTTCGCGCAATTGCCCATCCGGCGGGATTACAATGACCTTGAGATGCACCAGAAATTCCGGCGTTGCCGTGGCGCCAATAAACTCTGGCGCTTGGGCTAACCACCAGCCGTCGGGACCGCGCAGCGGCCCATGAACGGTACCGCTGGGGGCCTGGATCAGGAGAGAAAAAATTTCCGGCGCCAGCTCCGCCCGCCCCCGGTAGCCGAGGTCGCCGCCGGCCGCGGCGCTGGGATGGCGGCTGTAGGTCAGGGCCGCCTGGCTAAATGAGATTTGGCCGGCCGTGATCGCGCGCTGCAGTTTATCCGCGCGCTGGCGGGATCGCTCCCAGGCCGCGGGTTGTTCTGCCAGCGCGCGGACAACGGCGCGCTCCAAACGGTCGGACGGTGACTGATCTGCCGCACCCGGTTGATGGACCGCCAGCCGCAATTCCGCCGCCAGCCGCTCCAGGGCGACTTGCCGCGCAAAGCTCGCGATCACCGCCGTGCGCGCCGACGAGGTTGTCAGCGTGGGCCACTGGGATTGCAGCCGGTCGGCAGCGGAAAAAAAATCTGCCAAGCGCAGGGTGCGCCCGCCCGCATACGCGGCGGGCAGCGGAACGGTTGCGGCGAGCCCGCGAATCAGGCGGTTATCCCACCCCGCCAGGTATATCGCGCTCCACAACGAAATGCAACTGCCGGCCACGACCATGGCGGCCACCACCGGGATGAGCCAACGATTGGGCAGGCGCGGTGTCCACTGGCGAGCTGGATGGCCGGCCGGCGGCGGTCGCACGGGCGCAAGGGAAAATTTTGCGGCCGGAGCGAGCCGATCCGCGCCCCGGACAGGCGTGGCGGCCGACGCGCGCGCGGCGGGACGCCGCGGCGGTCGCGTGGCCCTCGTGGTTCGCTTGCCGCGTTCCATCCAACGCGCCACCTCGGTCCGGAGACGTTCCAGCTCCTGGTCGCTGAATGTTTTGGGCGGTGCTGAAGAACCGTGCCCCATGGCGGTTTATTTTTGACGTTGGAAAAAATAGGCCCACCAGGAGCGCAGCGGCGACCGGGTTGGCGTGGCGGCGTTTTTGGGTTCGCCATCGGCTGCCGGAGCCACCTCTTGCGGCGGCACCACGAGTACGCGTTCGCCGGGCTTGGCTAAACCCAGTTCCAGCCGCGCGCGGCGTTCCGCGTACCCCTCGGAGTCAAAATACTGCATGAGTTGAGAGAGTTCGAGCTTGCGCGTTTCTAAGGCGTTGACTTGCCGTTCCAAGGCCGCCACTTCAGTTCCGACCTGCCGCGACCGGATAAAATCCTGCCCAAAGGAATAGCCAATCAACCCCAATAACGCGATGCACAAGAGCACAAACCCCAGCCCAAGGGCGCGGCGGCGCGTGGCAGATTTCATACTGGGAAATAATCGCGGCCTTTTGCGTTCAGTATAACCTATCCACCTCCGGCTGACGAGCGTCAAGCGTTTTGCGCGGTCGCTTGCCGCGGGTGACCCGGCCGACGAGCCGGCGGCCACAGCTGCCGTTTGGTTATTTCCAGCGCCGCGAGCACGACGGCAGCCAACGCGCCGATCAACAGCCATTCCGCCCACCCCAGCGGGACGGTATGAAACACCAGCTGCAAGGCCGGATGGTAGATGGCAAGCAATTGCAGCAGTAAACTGACCGCGATGGCGGCCAGGAGGTAGCGGTTCTGCGCCACCTGGCGGGAAAACACCGCGTGCCGAAAATGCCGCACCGAAAAGACGTAGACCAAAGAATCCACCGCGACTTGGGTGAACACCACCGTCCGAATGTAGGCAATGTCAGTCGTGCGGCTCAACAGCCAGCCGTACAATCCCAAAACCACGGTGGTAGACATGACGCCCACCGTCAGCAACAGGCGAATCATGGTGCGGTCCAACAAGGGCTGGTCCTTGCGCCGGGGGCGTTCCCGCATGATTTCCACTTCGCCCCGTTCGGCGGTCAACGCCAGCGCGGGCAAGCCGTCGTTGACCAAATTGACCCACAGGATTTGCACGGGCAACAGCGGCAGCGGCGTGCCGGCGAAAATCGCCCCGGTCACCACCGCGGCCTCCGTCAGGCTGTCGGACACCAGATAGAGTAACGTCTTGCGCACGTTGTCCATGATCATCCGCCCCCGTTCAATCATGTGAACGATGGTGGAAAAATTATTTTCCAAGAGCACGACGTCGGCCGTTTCTTTGGCCACGTCCGTGCCGGCGTTGAACGCCAGCCCAATGTCGGCGGCCTGGAGCGCGGGCGCGTCGTTGACGCCGTCGCCGGTCATCGCCACCACTTCCCCCCGCGCTTGCCAGGCGCGCACAATCCGGAGCTTGTGTTGGGGACTCACCCGCGCGAACACGTCAATGTCGGCGACGCGGTGGCGCAACTGGGCATCGTTAAGGCGATCGAGTTCCGCGGCTTCAAGCGACCGGCCGGCCCGAACCGGCAGCCCCAGGTCTTCAAGAATCGCGGCGGCCGTTAAATGGTGGTCGCCGGTCACCAGCACCAGGCGAATGCCGGCTTGCCGCGTCAGTTCCAAAGCCGCTTTCGCCTCCGGCCGCAACGGGTCTTTCAAGCCAATGCAGCCGACAAACGTTGCGCCCGCGGCGTCATACGGTGGTGTCTCATGCGCCGCGATCGCGCGGTAGCCAAAGGCTAAAACGCGCAACCCGCGGCGGCTGTAGCTTTCCACGTCCTGGATGATCCGCCGCCGTGCTCCCCCATCCATGGGTACCGCCTTGCCGCCGCGTTCCACCCGGCGGCAAAACCCCAAGACTCGCTCCGGCGCCCCTTTGACGTACAGCATGAGCGATCCAGCCTGACCCTGACGGTGCGCCGTGAGTTGGAATTTCGCCTCCGAGGTAAACGGATTACTCCACGCCCGCGGCTCCAGGCGCAGCAGCTCCCATTGCCGCAGGCCAACAGCGCTCGCCGAGGTCAACAGCGCCGCGTCAGTCGGGTCCCCCAGCACCCGCCATGCCGCCAGCTCGTCGTCGGGATTTTCCACCACCGCGTCATTGCACAACACGGCAATTTTCAACATGAGCATCCGTTCCGCCGCCCGCGGGTCGTCCAGCACATGCCGGAAGTCAACCTCGCCGTCCGGGGTGATGAGCCGGGAAATTTGCATCCGACCTTCGGTCAGCGTCCCGGTTTTGTCGGTGCAAATGATCGAGGTGCTGCCGAGCACTTCGGCGGCGCTTAAGCGGCGGACCAGCGCGCCGTGTTTGGCGATCTCCTGCATTCCCAGGGCGAGCATGACGGTGACCAACACCAGCATGCCTTCCGGGATGGCCGAAACCGCGATGGCTAAGGCCAGGTACAACACGCTGCCCTCGCTATTTTGGGCCGTGGCAATGAGCGGTTGCCCATGGAGCAGCCCCACCGCGATGATGAAGGCCGCCACGGTGATGGTGATCAGCGTCAACTGACGGCTCAACTGGCGCAGCTGCCGTTGCAAGGGCGTCGGCGGCGGTGCGGTGGTTTGGCTCAGCCGCGCGATCTGGCCCAGTTCCGTGCTGACACCGGTTTGGCAGACCGCGGCGGTGGCCGTTCCCGACGCCACCACCGTGCCGAAGTACAGCATGTTTTCCCGGTCGGCAAGCAGCGTTCCGGCGGGCAAGACGGCCGGATTTTTTGCCGACGGCACTGATTCGCCCGTCAATGCCGCTTCCACGACGTGGAGGTTTTCACTCGCCATGAGGCGCGCGTCCGCGGGAACGCGCATCCCCGCGCGCAGCAGGACAACATCGCCGGAAACCAGCTCCGCGGTGGGCAGCGAGACCTGCGCGCCGTCCCGCAGCGTGCGGGCGTGAAACGTCACCAGTTGCCGCAGGCGCTCAAACGCGACCGTGGCCCGCCGTTCCTGCCAAAACCCAATACTGGCGTTCATCAGCAGCACCACGCCGATCACGCCAAAGTCCACCCAATTCCGGAGCACCGCCGTCACCGCCATGGCCGCCGCCAGAATCGCCACGACCGGACTTTGAAATTGACTCCACCACAGGGTCCAGGCGGGTTTTTGGGGCGGCGTGGGCAAGACATTTTTTCCCCACCGCGTTTGGCGCCGGTTGGCCTCCGCGGTCGTCAATCCGGCAACGCTCGTTTTCAGCCGGGCGAGCGCCTCGTCAACGCTCAATTGATGCCAGGCCGCGGTTTTGGTTGCGTGGGCGTTTTTAGCCATCATGGTACCAGTATAGCACGCCCCGTGAGACAATGGCCGAGCCATTTTTGCCCTCAAGCATTGGTCGTGCGGCTTTGCGAAGGTCGCGGGTTGGTCCGATCGTCTCCGTGGTCTAACGGGGCACGCCCCGCTGGACAATCATTGTCAGCCAGCGATTTTTGTGGTACGCTCATGGTGATAGAATCCAGCGGTCCGGCAGGGCGCAACAGGCGGGTAGGACACCGGGGGTCCATAGCTCAGTCGGTAGAGCGGCTCCCTTTTAAGGAGACGGTCGCAGGTTCGATTCCTGCTGGACCCACCAACGGAAACCCAAAACCCTAAACTCCGAACTCGCAATCGTAAATAATTAGAACGTACGCGTTTGATTAATCTTGAATGATATTTTTGACATTCCCGCCCCGTAACCAGCACGGGGTAAACTCCAGCGGGAAGCCAGTAATTTGTGCAATCATCAGCCTGGATTCCGGCCCCGGGGCCGGAATGACACCAAACGCGTAAGTCCTAAATAATTTCAAAATCAAAAATCCTAAAAAACCAAACGGTGTTTGCATTTTTTGGTTTTTAGTTTTGAATTGGTCCAGTGTTTAGGATTTAGGGTTTCCCCTGGCGTATGTTCCTCTTCTGGCACAAGTTCATATTTCAGCCGCTGTTTAATTTTTTGCTCTACCTCTACCAGTACCACACGGCCTTCAATATGGGCTGGGCGGTGGTGTACATGACGGTGCTCTTGCGGCTGGCGTTGTTGCCGTTTTCCATTATGACCGAACAGAGCAAGGCGTTTTACCGCCGGATCAACGCCAAAGTGGCCGAAACGCAACGGGATTTCGCCGATGACCACGTTAAGCAGCGCCAAGAAATCCGCCGCCTCCTGAAGGAAAACAAAATCCGCCCCTGGACGCGGCTGGTGGTGCTGCTCTTCCACGTGGTGATCCTGGTTGCCTTGTACCAAGTCTTCGTCGGCGGCCTGACCGGCGGCAAGATCTTGGAAAACCTCTACCGCGGCATCCCGCGGCCCGATTTCATTAACACCAACTGGATGTGCCTGGACCGGCTCCACGGCCGCTGGTGCGTGGATATCGCGGAAAGCAACTTGCCGTTTGCCGCCCTGGTGGCGCTGGTGCTGTTTACCGAAATTACCTTGAGCCAGCGGGGCCAGCGGGGAAAACTGGCCCAAACCGAAGTGGTCTACCGCGTGCTGTTCCCCGGGTTTACCTTTGTTGCCCTGGCCCTGCTGCCGTCGGTCAAATCGCTGTTCATTTTGACGTCCTTGCTGTTTTCCATTATCATTAGTTTAAGCGGCAGTCTGGTGTGGGGCGCGGGCAAACGCAAAACCGCGACCACGGCCCGCAAAACCGCGCAAGCCGCGGCCCAGCCGGACCCCTTAAGCAACCAACTCTATGGCCGACACTCTCGATAAAATCATGTATACCTTCGTCGTTGAGGACGTCTTGAAGGGATTTTTCATCCACGTGCCGCCCGGGTACGTGGCGTGCGTCTACGACCTGGGCCGCGGGGTGCTGCACAAGGTCTACGAACCCGGGCTGCATTTGAAAATTCCGTTCTGGCAGAAGGCGAAGCTGTTTAACACCCAGACGCTGGAGTATAACATCAACCGCAACTTTGACCCCAACAAGCCGCGGCTGATGGGCGATATGCCGGTGGTGTGCAAGTCCAGCGACGGCAAAAACGTCAAGGTCGAGGGGACGATGCTTTTGCGCCTGGACATTGACCGCATCCCGGAGATTTGGCAAAGCATCGGGGAAGAATTCGTGGAAAAAATCGTCCGTCCCACGGTGCGCAGCCGCTTGCGGATGGTCGCCGCCAAACACAGCGGGTCGGAACTCATCACGGACCAACGCGGCGCGGTTGAAATTGAAGCGCAGCAGGAATTGGAACGCGTGTTTTACCCCCGCGGCATCCTGGTGGAAAACGTCCTGTTTTCCGACATTGAAGAGGTCTTTAAGGCTCCCGCGGCCTGACGGTCGGACGATGGGCCAGTTAAAAATCGCCCGTTGCGGGCGTTTTTTATCTGGCGCGTAACCCGTGGGTGAACGGATTTGCCTGACGTCCGGCCTCGCTGGTACAATACCCCCGCACCGCACCCGCCTATGCCCCGTAGGGCAACTTCAATTCACGGCGGGGAAGATGACACGATTATTTTTCCCCTCGGTTCAGCCGCTGGTATTATGATGTTGCCGCGCGGACGCAAACCGATGCCCGCCGGCCGTTACGGCGCTGTCCGTCCGCCACATAGACGAGATTTTACGCATCTACGCGTTGGCCCGAATACGTAATTGGTTGCAGTTTTTTTGAAGTTGTCCCACGGGGTATGGAATCCGCTTCTGCGCCCGCCGGCCGCGTTCCGCCGCACAATCTGGAAGCCGAATCGTCGCTTCTGGGCGGACTGCTCATTGACCGGGAAGCGATCGTTAAAATTGCCGACCTGGTGCAGCCGGAGGACTTTTACCAGGACTCGCACCGCGAGATTTTCTCCGCCATCATGGAGTTGTTCTCCCAGCGCGAGCCGATTGACCTGCTGAATTTGAGCAACCTGCTGCTGGAGCGCAAAAGCCTGGAAACCGTCGGCGGCAGGAGCTACTTGACCGAGCTGGCGAACCTCGTGCCCACCGCCAGCCACGTGGTGTCCTACGCCACCATTGTCCAGCGCAAAGCCACCTTGCGTCGGCTGATTGGCGCCGCTTCCCAGATCGGCGAACTGGCCTTTCGGGAAACCGAGGACGTGGCAAAAATTTTGGACGAATCGGAGCGCCAGCTGTTCGCCGTGTCCCAGCGGTACCTCAAACGCAGTTTCGCTCCCATCCGCGAGGTGCTGGCCGAAGCGTTTGATCGGATTGATGAACTCCACAAGGAAAGCGGCAAACTCCGGGGGTTGTCCACGGGTTTTCGCCACCTCGACGACAAGCTCGCCGGATTGCAAAGCTCCGATCTGATCATTTTGGCCGCCCGGCCGTCCATGGGCAAGACCACCTTGGCGTTGGACATCGCGCGCCAAGTGGCGGTCAAAACCAAAACGCCGGTGGGCATTTTTTCCCTGGAAATGTCCAAAGAACAGCTGGTGGACCGGTTGCTCTGCGCTGAGGCCGGCGTCAGTCTGTGGAAGATGCGCACCGGCCGGCTCTCCGACCAGGGCGAGCACGACGACTTCACCCGCATCGGCCACGCCATGGGGGTGTTGTCGGAAACCAACATCTACATTGACGACTCGGCCACCGCCAACGTGATGGAGATTCGCACCAAGGCGCGGCGGCTGCAGGCCGAACACGGCTTGGGCTTGATGGTGATTGACTACCTCCAGCTCATGGAAGGCCGCGGGGCGGAAAACCGGGTGCAGGAAGTCTCCGAGATTTCGCGCAACCTCAAGGCCATCGCGCGCGAGTTGAACATCCCGGTGATCGCCTTGTCGCAGCTGTCGCGCTCGGTGGAGGCGCGCGAGTCGCACCAGCCGCGCTTGGCCGACCTGCGCGAATCCGGTTCAATTGAACAGGACGCCGACGTGGTGCTCTTCATTTACCGCGAAATCATGTATCGCCAGGATCTGCCGCCCGACCGGAAAAATTTGGCCGACGTGATCATCGCCAAACACCGCAACGGCCCGACGGGAAAAATTTCGCTGTTCTTTGACGAGCAGCGGGTCACGTTCAAAACCGTGGAACAAAAAATGGCGGAAGCGCCGGCCGGCTAGGGCTGTCCCTTGCCGCATAACCCCCATCAAGCATGTTTCAAAAGCTCAAACAGTTTAAACATTTGCGCCAGACCGCCAAGACGCTTCAGCGCGAACTGGCGGGCGAACAAATTACGATTGAACGCCACGGCATCCGCCTGGTGTTGGACGGCAATCTTGATGTCACCAGCCTCACCCTGCCGCCCGAACTCCCCGCCGCCGAACTGCAACGCCGGCTGCCCGACGTCATTAACCAGGCGATAGACAAGGCCCAACGGATTGCCGCGGATAAAATCAGAAAGCACGGCGGTCTCGAAGGCCTCGGCCTGGGAAAGAGTTGACCCTTGAAAGTTGTAAGTTGAAAGTTTATCGACCTCAACATCCGTGACTGACAACGTACAACTGACAACTTGTAACTGTCTGTGGCCCACTACCCCCGCGCGATTGTTGAAGTAATCACCCAATTCAGCCGGCTGCCGGGGATTGGGCTCAAAACCGCCGAACGGCTGGTGGTGTACCTGGCGAGCCGCCCCGCCGCTGAACTGGCAGCCTTTGCCGAGCGTCTTGCAGCGCTCGGCCGCCAGCTGACCGTCTGCAGCCGGTGCCGATCCTACGCGGAAACCGATCCGTGCGAGTTGTGCGTCAATTCGCGCCGCGATAGCCGGCTCTTGTGCGTGGTCGCCAAGCCGCAAGACCTCGTGGCGTTGGAACGGACCGGAGAATACGCGGGCCGCTACTGGGTGCTCGGCGGCACCGTTGATCCGCTGGAAGGCATCGGTTTGGAACAGCTCCATCTGGATTTGCTGCTGCAGCGGCTGGACGACCCGCCGGTCCAAGAAGTGGTGCTGGCGTTTAACCCCGACGTCACCGGCGAAGGCACGGTCCTCGCGCTCAAACAAGCCGTGCAGCCGCTAGTGGAATCCCGCGGCCTGCGGGTGACCAAGCTGGCGCGCGGCTTGCCCTTGGGTTCCGACGTGGAGTACGCCGACGACGTCACCTTAAGTTACGCCCTTAAAGGCCGCCGCGAGGCGTGACCTGAAGCCGTGATGGCCGAAGAAGGGTACCTGACACCGTTTCC
>CAYJVS010000013.1:0-14037 GCA_964373635.1 uncultured Gammaproteobacteria bacterium | reverse complement strand
ACCGTTTCTGGGAGCTGCAGGTGGGGACCGGTTCGGGGGGAAAATTCTACGGCAATCAGTTTTCCAACCGCGGGGCGTTTGCGGTCACCTGCCAGCCGGGACGGGACAACTGCTGCCTGGCGACCGATGATACGCCGGACGTTTGCGATCCGGACTGCGGGCTGGATCGCGACGGCGCGCCGGTGGATCGCGACTGCGCCGCCTGCACGGCAACGGCCGGCAACTGCTGTTTGGCCGCCATTGACGCGGTTTGCGATGCCGACTGCCCCGACTTCATTGATCCGGACTGCTGGACCAAAGCCGGCGGGGCAAAAAATAATGAGTGCAACAACGCTGGCCGAGTTCCTGATACCCAGTGCGACTACGATTGTTCCGTGGGCGGCAACGAGGATGATCCCGATTGCCGGCCAAAAACCTGCGACATCACGCGCGACGGCTGCTGCAACGCCAGCGACGACACGCCGGACGTCTGTGATCCAGATTGCGCGATGGCGACGCTCCACAACCTGGCCCCGGAGGGAGACAACCCTGATCCCGACTGTCCCGATCGGTCGAGCAGCGCGGCTTGTTTTCCCGCGAAAAACGCCGTCTGTGATCCCGATTGTCCCGCGGGGTTGGATCCTGATTGCGCGGCTAACGGCAGCGGTCTCGCGACGGCGGATGATCGCTGTAACGGTCAAAGTGACGGTCGGTGCGACCCAGATTGCATTGGCGGCACCACCACGCTTTGGAATGCCGATCCCGACTGCACCTACAACCTCTGCACGTTCCGGCCCTCGTTTCAGCCGGCCAATACTATTTCCCCCAGCGACGGAACCTGCCCGCCGTCGCCAGCGGATGACACGGTCTGCGACCGCGATTGCATCGCCGTTGGCACTGACCCTGACTGCACTGAACTGGATTGTTGTTTTCCCGCGGTGGACGGCAGTTGCGACCCGGACTGTCCGTTTGGGGTGGATCCTGATTGCGCGGTTCGCGCTCAACAGCCGGTGCTCGCCGGTTGCCAACCCTGGCGCGACGGGAGTTGCGACTATGCTTGCCCGGCGGGGCAAGATCCGGACTGCCCGGCGCCAGCCGCGGCGGCAACCAGTTGCAGTGGCCGACCGAACGACTGCTGCAATCCGGCACGTGATTTAATTTGCGATCCGGACTGCGGCACCAGCTACGTGGGTACCCCCGTGGACCCGGATTGCGGACAGACGTGCAGCACGGCGGCAGACGGCTGCTGTTTGCCGACCAACGAAACGGTGAGTCCCGCGCACTGCGATCCCGACTGCGGGGTTAATGCTAACGGCACGCCCGTTGATCCCAACTGCGTTTACGTCTTCGCCTGCACCAACGCGCCCGGTAACTGCTGCGTGCCGGATGCCGACAGCGTTTGCGATCTTGACTGTCCCAACGGCGTGGATCCTGATTGCGCGGCGCAAGGCTCCTGGTGCGGCGACCGGTCGTCGGTGCAAGCCAATGTCTGGCCGTCCACCATCTCGTTGCCCTTTACTGACGACGTCAACTACGGCTATGAAAAAGGCGTGCCGAATGCGGCCGCGTCCTGCGTGGCGCCGTTGGTGCGGTTCAAAGCCAACACCGCGGGCCAGGCAACGTTTTTCGCCAGCCAGTATCGGCTGCCGCGCCGCTACAGTTTGGCCCAGCGGAATTTGGCCCGCGGCGATGTCAAAATCCAGGCGCAATACGCCGACTACGAGGGGTCGGGATTAGTTGCCGGCGTGCTGTTTAGCCGCGAATTCACGCCCTGGCAGGATCCGCAGACCTCCGGGTGGCTTTGCGGCACCGCCGGTGGGTACCTGTGCAGCTCCAGTTACTTTAACGCCGAGTCCAACGCGACGCAGCCGATGGTTCCGGCTGAATCGGCGCCATTGCCGCTGCCGCTTTCCGCGCCGCCGGTGGCGCCGAGTCCCGCGGACATTCCGCCGCCGTATCCGCCGCAACCGCCGCCGCACCCGTCGGTGGACAACTCGATTCCCCGCGGACCCGGGAGGGCGCGGTTGGGCACGGTGTCCGGCACCGAAATAAAAACGCGCCAGTGGTCAATCCCGACGCTGGGCTTTACTGATTCGCGGTACCTCACCGACGTGACGTATTACTGGGCCGCGGCCTCCAGCACCTTTGAAGGCGGCGTGAAGCTGGATGGCACCAGTCAGCCAGTGTGGCTGGAGTTGATGGCGTACGACAGCGACCCATGCAAAGACCCCACCACGGTGAACACGGGCTGTTTTTCCGCCGGGCTTAACACCGCCGTGACTTTGTGCGACGCTAGCTGCCAACCCACGTGCTCACTGGCGTGTACCCGCGGTGATCCCGACACCGTACTCAATTGGACCAAACGCCAACGCGTGATGGTGGATTTGCAGGCGCCGAGTTTAGTGGGACAGGTTAACCTGGCCGCTCTCCCGCCGGTCGCTCACGCTTGCAGCGTAAATGGGGTGTATCGCTACGATCTTGATTGGCCCTGGGCGAGCGGTGAGGTGCTCTCTGGCGACTACCAGTCCTGGACTCCAGGGAAAGCGCACTATGAAGTTTGGTACGGTCAAAACCGCGATGAAGTCGTCCAACGCCAGGAGCTTGCCGGTGGCGCGAGTAACGGACCATTCGTGTGGGAAGATATTCCCCGGACTTCCAGCGGCTTGCCGCGCGAGACCTGTGACTGGAGCAGTCTTGGTCCCAACACCACCTACGATACTAACCTAGCCCAGCGGACCTGCAATGGGGTTGACAAATGTAGTACCCGGCTTCATAGCCTCATAGCGGGATTAATCTACTTCAACGTCTGCGCCGTGGATGATTTCGGCAATACGACCTGCATTTTTACCGATGCTAAACCTTGGCTCCAGACCAAGTACGGCAGTGTGTACGCGGGCAGTAACCTGAAGGCGCAATACGCCGCGTCGCCACCCAACACCAACGCGTCATTTCTCATCACCACTGCCGGCACCATTGTCCCGGGAACGTGGACCAGCGAATCAACTGCCTGGGGTACCGGATTGCTGGAGAATTATCCGGCCATTCCCTTTCCTTCCTATAAAAACAATTTTACCACCCCGGCCGGGAGCCTGTGGTTTTTGCACGGGTTCAACGGCGGCAATTTTGCCACCGACGACGGCGTGATTGAAAAATTGAAAACCCGGTATGGCGCCAGCCGAGTTGAGGCCCTAAGTTCCGCCGTGTGTTTGGGAACGGCGGCATTACCCGATCCTTTAGGCGGCAAGATTTACTATTTTAACGGAAATTGCACCATCGGCGTTAGCTCTAGCTTTGCCAACGGGAGCAACACCCAAGACGCCTCGGGCCTGTTTTTAATCAACGGCGATCTCACGATTAACCAGCCGCTGACGTATACGGGATCTCCGGCCCCAACCCGCCTGAAAAATATTGCCGCGGTCGCCTGGATCGTGTTGGGAGGCGTCACGATTAATTCCTCCATTAGTCAGCTTGACGCCAACATTATCGCCTTGGGAAGCTACGCCTACCGCGATACCCCTTGCAATGATGCGACCAACCCGCCGATTGCCTGCGGCACGATTGACACTGGCAGTAGCGCAACTGCTCTCACCGTGCGCGGGATTTTGATGGCGCGCGAATTTCTCTTCAAGCGCACGTTCGCCAGCCTGAATCAGGCGGCTGAAACCATTCTCTACGACGGCCGGATGACGGCGAATCCGCCCTTGGGACTGGAGGAGATCGTTCCGGTGTTGCCGGTGACGGAACCGTAACAAGTTTTAAAATACGGACATCGGATGTCCGTTTTGGGATGTCCGTTTTGTTGGTCAAGCGGCGCGATATCCACATTGGGGTCAGGGCGCGTTTTGTGGTATAATTTTTGACGATAGAGGGCTAAAAATAACTCGTACCAAGCTCTGGATAACTTGGCGTGACCGGTTTTGACGTTGGCCCTCGGTTTTTTGATGTGAGGTTCCGTTGGGGTAAGCCTCTCGTTTCGTGTTAGCCGGAGAATTTTTGACTCCTTTACCACCACGCGCTGTCTATGGGGTTGTTTTCCGCCAGCTCAAGCTATTTGGGCGTGGATGTTGACCAACACAGCATCAAGATTGTCCAGGTGGCCAATGATCGCGGCCGCCCGCGGCTGGTGACCTACGGTTACTTTGACCATCCGCTGGACGCGGATCCCACGCCGGAATCTGACGAACAGTTGAACCGCACCGCCGAGTTGCTGCGCGAGACGTGCCGCCGCGCCAAAACCACCACCGCGGTCGCCATCTCCGCGCTGCCGGCGTACTCGGTGTTTTCCTCGGTGATTACGCTCCCGTCGTTGTCGCCCAAGGAGCTCGCCGCCGCGGTGCGGTGGGAAGCCAAGAAAGTCATTCCCATGCCGATTGAGGAGATGAACTTGCATTGGGATTTGCTGCCCGAGAGCGCGCCGGATCCGCTGGCGGGAACCCAGGCGCCGGCCACGGCCGGGCTGGGTGTTGGCGGCGTCGGATTGCTGAAAATCGTGCGGCGCCGGCAGGTGAAAAGCCACCGGATCCTGCTGACGGCGGCCCCGAAAACCCTGGTGCATAAGTTTCTGCGATTGTTTCGGGCGGCCGGCCTGACGCTCTTGGCGTTAGACACCGAGTCGTTTGCCTTGGTGCGGAGTTTGGTCGGGGCCGACCAGGCCACCGTCATGGTCGTGGATTTGGATTTTACCGTCACCAATATCATGATTATCCAAAACGGCATTCCGTATTTGAACCGCAGCATCAACGTCGGCGGTTTGACCGTCACGCGCGCGATTGCCACGGCGCTCAATGTCAGTCTCGAGCGGGCCGAACAGCTCAAGTACGACATTGGGATGCAGGACGCCGCCGGCGGGGGGGAAATTCCCGCGACCATTGCCCAAGCCTTGACCCCGGTGACGGACGAAATTCGGTACAGCGTCAATCTCTACCAGAGCCAGGGGCGGCCGCCGATTGAACGCGTCATCCTGACGGGGGGGTCGGCGCTCTTAGTCAACCTGCCGCGGTACTTGGCGCAACGGCTCCAACTGCGGGTGTTTTTGGGCAATCCGTGGGCGCGCGTGATTTACCCGGAAGAGCTCAAACCCGCGCTGGATGAAATCGGGCCGCGCTTTTCCGTCGCCATCGGTTTGGGAATGAAGGAAATCGCGTAATGAGCGTATAGGTGTTAGCTTATAGCTTATAGTTTTTATGGCGATCAAGCGCCTATCAGCTATAAGCCATCAGCTCTAAGCTCAATCCATGGTTGACATCAACCTGTTGCCCGACGAATTGCGCGGACGCGAGGCCGCGGAACGCAAACGTCTGGGGAAAACCCCCAAGGTGGTGGAGTATGCGCTGACGCGGCCGCCGCGCCCCGGGCGGCCGACGTTGACGTCCGGCGGCACCACCGTGGGGCAGCGCCCGGCCGGCAAACCGTTGTCTGAACCGCTGCCGCCGGCACCGCCGCCGATGCCGTCATCGGTTCCCTTGCCAGAACGTCCCGAGCGCGCGCGGTTCGCCTGGCGCAAACCCGTAACCCCACCGTCGGCGGGGCCACCGTCCGCGGCGGTCACGGAAGCGGCGAGGGAAGCGCCGTCGTTAGCGCCAGCCGAAGCCGCCGCGCTGGCCGCGGAGGTTAAACGGGCGGTCCGCGAACGGGGGATACCGCCCACGGATCAGGCGCGAATTCGGATCGTTCGGTCGCGAGGCTGGTGGGCGTGGCTCGCGTGGATTGCCCGGTTATTCGTGCCCCGCCCCAAGCGGGCCGCGCCCCACCGCGTCCTGCCTGCCCCGTCCGTGCCGCTGAAACCAGTAGCCGCACTTCCGCCGGTTCATCCGCCGCTTCCACCGCCCGTGAGGACCGTCGTTCCATCTCGCCCGCCAAAACCTCCACCTCCGCCAGGGCTACGGCGGACAAGTCGGCGGGCCGGGTGGAAATGGTGGCAAGGGTGGTTGGCGCGCCGGCCACCACGGCCGCTGCCAGCGCCGGCAGCGCGCCCCGCCCCTCGGCCGCCAACACCGTTGGTTCGGCCGTCGAAACCCGTTGTCCCTGCCCCGCCGACAGCCCAGCCCGCGGCAAAACCGTCGCCGTATCCGCGTCCGGAGAAACCCGCGAGCGCGAAACCGGCGCACCCAAAGGTCAAACCCAGCGGCGTGGGACATCCGCCCCAGACGGTGGCGATTAACCTCATTCCGGACGAATTCACCAAGCACCCGGAGTTGAATCTGTCGCGGAAGTTTCTCCTCTACCTGGCGGCCATCGGCGCGGCCGTTTTTGCCGTGGTGACGGTCAGCCAAGTCATCGCCTTTTACCTGCATCAAATCGGGAACGAAATTCGCGACCTGGAACAACAGAACACCTTGCGGTTGGCGCAGATTGAAACCTACCAGACGTTGTTAGGCGAGGCCGAACAGCTGCAGCAGAATTTGCGGACCGTCGAAGAACTGCTCTCGCGCCAGCGGTATTGGACGCGAGTGTTTGCGGCGTTGGAGCAAATAACCGTTGACGAGGTGTGGTTCAGCTCCTTCCGTTCGGCGTCGGACGGCGCGGTGGAACTGATGGCGCAGGGGAAAGACTACACCAGCGTGGCGCGGCAACTGGTTGCTTTGCGGGACGCGACTGACGTCGTTGACGCCGTCTCGATTACCGGCGCCAGCGCCAGCCGCATCGGCGCCACGGGGGACGTGGAAACCGTCAATTTTTCCATCTTGGTGCGGCTGAAGCCGACCGTGTTTCAGTCCGCCGGAGAACCGCTCGCGCCATGAAACTCCTGTGGGCGAAAATTCGCGTCCTGCTATTAAAGGCCTTTGCGCGGCTTTACCTTGAGGTGCTGATCGCGAGTGTGCTGATTGTCCTGGCAATCGGGTACACCTGGTTTTTGCGCCAGGGATTTAGCCAGTTGCGGACGCAAGACCGGTACAATCTGTTGAGCAGCCGGACGTACGCGGACTACCTCCAAGCGTACCTGAAGGATTTGGAAGGGCTGCAAACGCGGTTTGATCAGGTCAATCGTGATACGCTGGCGCGGTTGGCGACGCTGGTGCCCCCTGAACCCGACCTGCCCGGGTTGTTCGTGCAAATGGAAGCGCTGGCGCGGCAAAACGGCCTGGTGGTCACCAGCGTGCAATTTACGGCAGCGGAATCAACGGCCGGAGCCGCGGCGGAATCTTCGGCGGTCGCTTCCGAGGATGCGCCGTACGACGCCGGGGGATCGGCGGGGAGCGTGGAATCGTTGGTCAGCAAGGACCAAACGTCGCCGCCGCGCGCGGTCACCATCACCCTGACGCTGGCCCACGGCGCCTACGGGGCGTTAAAGCAGTTTTTGTCCGCGGTGGAATCCAACCTGCGCTTGTTGAACATCTCCAGCGTCAGCTTCACCTCGGCCGAGGCCGGGCCGTACGCGGTCCGCCTGGAAGCCTACTATCTGCCGCGGTAATCGAGCCTCTTGGCTGGTAGCTTTTTAGCTTCTGAGGAATCTCGGGTTGTTCATAACCGCACTCCTACCAGCTAAGAAGCTACCAACTAAGAAGCTCCATCCCATGCTCGCCCCCAAACGTGCCAGTTCCCAAAAAGTGATCGCGCTGGTTGCCATCTTGCTGGTGTCGCTCGTTGGCATGGGGTGGCTGGTGTTAACGAATTTTGTCAAAGGCAAATGGGACCCTATTCCCACCCAGTGGACGCGGGAGCTTCAGGAAACCTCGCGGGTGCAGTTTGCGCCCGTTCCGGTGTTGGAGCCGAATCCGGCGATCTTTGACCGTCCCGAATTCACGCGGCGCCGGCTGCCGGTCCGTCTGCCGGTGGAAGCGGGCGCGATAGGACGGGAAAACCCGTTTGCACCGCCGGCGTTTTTGGCGGCCACGACCACCCAATGAAAATTTCTAATTTCTAATTTATCTCGTTCCAAAAAAATCCCAAGCTCCAACAGTCTTAAGGTTATGGTTGGGGGTATGGCGGCTGGGCTGGTATGGTCGTGGGGTGTCGGCGGAAGGAATTTTCCCGTGTCCTACACCCCGGAACCATACGGGCTGCCCCAACTCCACCCTATCACGACACGGATCTTGAAAAATTTAGTCATTGGACATTGTTTAGCTTTAGAAATTAGGCCTTAGAAATTTTCATCATGCCTTTGGATCCCCAACAACTCATCGCCGCCCTCAAGGAGCGCAAGCTGTTGACGTCCGAGCAGGCAGCCGAGCTGCCGCCCGCGGCGTTGGCGGACGCGGCCGCGCTGGAAACGGCCGTGCGGAGCTCGGGGTTAGTCAGCGAAGAGGCCGTCACCCAGGTCAAGGCCGAGCTGTTCAATTTGCCGTACGTGGATTTGGTCGGCCGGCAGATTCCGTCTAACGTCCTGCATCTCATCCCGCAAACCGTGGCCGAAAACTACCAGATGGCGGCGTTTGAGCGCACGCCCACGGAGCTGCGCGTCGCGCTGGCCGACCCGCAAAATTTCAAGGCGGTTGAGGCGGTGGATTTTTTGGCCCAGGAAAAAAACGCCATCGCGCGGTACTATTTGGCTTCCGCCAAAGGCTTGCGCCAGGTGCTGCGCCAATACGGCGAGTTGACGAAGGAAGCGGCCGCGGCGCTTGCCAATGTCAGCGCCGAGGAGCATAATGTGGAGTTGCAGACCAGGGTGACCGAGAAAGACCTGCAGGAAGTCGTCAAGTCCGCGCCCGTGTCCAAGATGGTGCTGGTCATCATCCGCTACGCCATTGACGGTCGCGCGTCCGACATCCACATCGAACCGCAACCGCACGCCACGCGCGTCCGCTACCGGATTGACGGCATCTTGCGCACCACGCTCCGCCTGCCGCGCTACATCCACGCTTCCATGGTCGCCCGCGTCAAGGTGCTGGCCAACCTCAAGCTGGACGAGACGCGCAAACCCCAGGACGGCCGCATTCGCTTGACGATTGACGGCCGCGACATTGACTTTCGCGTTTCCACCCTGCCGGTGTACGAGGGCGAAAAAGTGGTCATGCGGGTGCTAGACGCCAGCCTCAAGATTCCGACGTTGTCGGAGCTGGGGTTTACCGCGCCCCACCAAGCCTTGATCCAACAAGCGATTGCCAAGCCCAACGGCCTACTGCTGCTCACCGGACCGACCGGTTCGGGCAAGACCACGACGCTGTACACGATTTTGACCCGGCTCAACCAGGAAGGCGTCAATATCGTGACGTTGGAAGATCCGGTTGAATACTCGATGGACGGCGTCAGCCAGTCCCAGATTAACCTTGACGTGGGGTATTCGTTCGCTTCCGGGCTGCGCAGCATCCTGCGCCAAGACCCCAACATCATCATGCTGGGAGAAATCCGCGATACCGAGTCAGCCGAGCTGGTCACCCATGCCAGTCTCACCGGCCACTTGGTGCTCTCGACGCTGCACACCAACGACGCGTTCGGCGCGGTGCCGCGGCTGCTGGACATGGGCGTGGAGCCGTTCCTCTTGGCGTCCACCATTAACTGCGTGGTGGCGCAGAGGCTCGCGCGGCGCATCTGCCGCCACTGCCTCACCCGCGCGGAGGTAACACCGGCCATCCTCGACCAGCTGAAAGCCGAGGCCGCGGCTATCCCCGAAGCGCACTGGCCCTCCGGGCTCATCCGCGCCAAACCGCGGTTTTCCAGGGGCCAAGGGTGTTCGCGGTGCGCCACTACCGGTTACCTCGGCCGGGTGGCCGTGGCCGAAGTCATCGCGTTTACCCCCGAATTGCGCGAACTGATCACCGCCGGTTTTCGGCCCAAGGAAGTGGCCAGTCAGTTGGCGACGCAGCAGTACGTCAGCTTGCGCCAGGACGGCTTGCTCAAAGTACTGCAGGGATTGACAACGCTTGAGGAGCTGTTCCGGGTGACGAAGTTGTGATCACCGCGGTGCTCAGTGCCAAGTGCTCAGTACCAGGCCGGAAGGTAATTGCTGTGCACTTATCACTTAGCACTTATCACTTAGCACTGTGCACTTAGCACTGTGCACTTAGCACACTGTTGCATCTATGCCCCAATCCAAATCCGCGGTCCTGTTGGTGGAGGACGATGAATTTTTGGCCGAGCTGTACGCCACCAAGCTCAACCTTGAAGGGTTTGAAGTCCTTGCCGCCACCGACGGCAAAAAGGGACTCAAACTCGCCCAGACGCGCCGCCCCGATCTCGTGTTGCTCGACATTGTCTTGCCCAAACTCGACGGCTTTGAGGTGCTGCGCGCGCTCAAAGCCGATCCGGCGACCAAGGCGATTCCCGTCATCCTTTTGACGAACTTGAGCCAGAAGGAGGAGGTCCAGCGCGGTTTGGAGTTGGGCGCGAGCGACTACCTGATCAAAGCCCATTTCATGCCCACCGAGGTGATCAAGAAAATTAAAGCTATCGTGCGCGCATGAAAACGACCGTGCACCTGGCCGTGGCCAGTGTCTTGGCCGAAGCGGCCAAACGGCAAGCGTCCGACGCGCATTTCCAGGCGGGGAGTCCGCCGATGTTGCGGTTAGACCAGGGGTTGGCGGCGTCCAGCCGCGGAAACGTCGTGACTAAAGATTGGCTGGAAGATCTGCGGGACGAACTCCTGTCGGAACCGCAACGGGAGGAGCTGGAGCGCCGGCGCTCAGTTAGGTTGGTCCTGGTGTTTGAAGGGAAAAGCCGCGTGCGGGTCTCGGCCTTTTATCAGCAGGGCGGGCTCGCGTTTACGCTCCGGCCCGTCCCCACCGTCATTCCGACCTTGGCGGCGCTGGGACTGCCGCCGTCGCTCAGCCAAATTACGCGGTGGTCTCGGGGGTTGGTGGTGATTGCCGGGCCGTACAATTCCGGCCGGAGCACCACCGTCGCGGCGATGCTCCAGCACGTTAACCAGCAGCGGGCGGAAAACATTTTGACCATTGAGCAGCCGATTGAGTACTTGTTGCAGCCGGCGAAAAGTTTGGTGGTGCAGCGGGAAGTCGGGCGGGACGTGCCAACCTTCCGCCAGGCGTTGGAGGAGTGCGCTCACGAGGACATCACGGTGGTGATGGTGGGCGAAACCAACGAGGTCGGGGTGCTCTGGGCCGCCGTCGAGCTGGCCGCGGTCGGCCGGCTGGTCTACGCGATTGCCGATGCGTCAACCGTCGTCGCCGCGGTGGAAAAAATTTTTTCCGCCTGTCCGCCGGCGCGCCGGTCGGCGGCGCCGGCCGTGGTGGCCTCGTGTCTGCGGGCGGTGGTGGCGCAACGGTTGGTTTCCCGTTTGGGCGGCGGACGGGTAGCGGCGGTGGAGATCATGACCGCGACGCCGGCGACGCGGGCGTTGTTTCGGGAAGGCCGGCTCGAGCAGCTGCAGTCGGTGCTGCAAACCTCGCAACAGGAAGGCATGGTCAGCCTGGATCAGTCGCTCGCCGCGTTGGTCAAAAACGGCACGGTGGCCGTGGCCGCGGCCTTGGCCGAAGCGGTTGACCCCGAGCATCTCGCCGGGGTTATTCGGGGCTACGGCTGAAGAATGTAAAATGAAAAAATTAAAATGCAAAATGATGAATTTAAGAAGCGTTTGTATCACTGGGTACTTCGGCTGATGAAGTTCATTGATAAACTTCCGTCGGATGCGATCTGCCGGGTTTTAGGCCATCAGCTGCTGCGCGGTGGTACCAGTATTTTAGCCCATTACATTGAAGCCGCCGCTGCCGCTTCTCGACGCGATTTCATCCACTACTTCACCCACGCCTTAAAATCCGCCAATGAATCCAAGGTGTGGCTCACGTTGTTGCGCGATACGGGTAAAGGCGACCCGCAAGAGTTGGCGTGGTGGTTGCGGGAATTGCAGGAAATGGCGAACATCCTCGCCTCCAGCATCCTGACGCTAAAGGGGAAGCGGTAATTTTTCACCTTTTACCTTTGTCATTTTTCATTTTGATTTTTGCGTTTTGATTTTTTACCGTGTCCGATTTTTCCTACAAAGCCAAAACGGCGGAAAACATTACGGTCGCGGGCTTGGTCCAAGCCCCGAGCGAAGACCTCGCCGTCGAGAGCCTGCGCGAGCATGGCTTGACGATTCTGTACGTGCGGGAAGTCAAACGCTCGGTGTTTGGCCGGTCGCTGGAGCAGCTGGGGCGGATCAGGGTGCGCGACACCGTGGTGTTTTCCCGGCAATTGGCGGTCTTGGTGTCCGCCAATGTTCCGCTGGTGCAGAGCCTGCGCATTTTGATTACCCAAACGTCCAACACCCACCTTAAAATTGTCGCGTCGGAAGTCGCCGACGACGTGGAAGCCGGCATGAAGTTTTCCGTCGCGTTGGCCAAACACCCGCGGGTGTTTGACGCGTTTTACGTCAATATCGTCCGGTCGGGCGAAACCTCCGGCAAATTGGACGAGGTCCTGGAATACCTCGCCGACCAGACGGAAAAAGACTACGATCTTTCCAGCCGGATCCGGGGGGCGATGATTTACCCGGCGTTCATTTTCGGCGGGTTGGTGATCGTCGGGACGATGATGATGACGTTCGTGATGCCCAAGCTCACCGGTATTTTGCGCGAGTCCGGCGCCGCCCTGCCGGTGTCCACGCGCCTGCTGATTGCCGTGAGCGATTTTTTAGCCCGCTTTTGGTTCCTCTTGCTTTTGGGCGGGGGGGCGGCGGCCGCCGGACTGATGTATGCGCTGCGGTTGCCCGCCGGGCGGCGTGTCTGGGACACGGTCAAGCTTCGCATCCCGATTTTCGGCAAGCTGTTTCAAAAAATTGCCCTGGTCAGGTTCAGCCGCAGCCTCTATACCCTGGTGGTCGGGGGCGTCAATTTGCCCCAGGCGCTTCACATCACCGCGGACGTGGTGGGTAACACCGTGTACCGCGACTTGATTTTGAAAACCATCAAGGAAGTGGAAGACGGCAACCCCTTGGCCACGGTGTTTTTGCAAAGTTCGGCGGTGCCGTTCATGGTGGCCCAGATGCTCAATGTCGGGGAAAAGACCGGCCGGTTAGACCACGTCTTGGAGCGGATGGCAAGTTTTTATACCCGCGAGATTGACAACCTGGTGCGGAACATCGTGGCCTTGATTGAACCGCTGGTCATCGGCATGATGGGGGTGGCCGTGGGCTTGATGGTTTCCGCGATCATTTTGCCGCTCTACCAGCTGGCATCCGCGGTTTGAATGGCATCTGATGAAGATCACTGGACTTTGATCGTTTTTTATCTGAAATAGGCCAAAAGGTTTAGCGTATCGTCTCGCCCTTAATTCTGCTATAATGTATTCTGTCAGTAAAGAGCTGTTGATAACTTAAGCTGCATAACTGGAGGAAACGCGGTATACTGCATGGCAGCCCATCGGACGAGTTTTCGCGGCAAAAAGGTGAAAGGAAATAAGACCGAGCGGATCATAAAGCGCTACGGCAAACGAAAGGGGGTGACACAATGAAAACACGAAGAGGTTTTACCCTGATTGAGCTGTTGGTTGTTATCGCCATCATTGGGTTGCTCTCCACCTTGGCGGTCGTGGCCTTAAACTCCGCCCGGCAAAAAGCCCGCGACTCCAAGCGCGTGGCGGACATGAAGCAGCTCCAGACCGCGTTGGAGATTTACTTCAACGACAAAAGCGCGTATCCGACCGGAGACGATGAAATTGGCACCCCCGGGGGAACGCAATATGTTTGTTTGGGTGATGTCGGGTGGGGCACCGCGATTCCGTGCTCGGGCCCCATTTATATGGGCTTAACCCCGCGGGATCCGAACTTATCGGCGGATGCAACGCCCTGTCGCACCACCACTGGCAATTGCAACTACTCGTACCGGCGCGGGAAAGCCGGCGGCGCGGAAACCAACGCCTACGAGATTCACTTCCGGCTGGAAGCTAACACCGGCGGGCTGGGGGTGGGCTTAAACTGTGCTACGGAAGCCGGCACGGGCGGCAGCTGTGCCCACTAAACGCTCGGATGATTGCAAAACAATTCCCTCTGTTGTTCTCACAGGGGGAATTGTTGTATTACGGTAAGCTCGGCCCAAAAGCCGTTCTCCCCCTTTCAAAGGGTTCTCCCCCTTGCGAACGGTTCTCCCCCTTGCGAAGGGGGAGTCAGAGGGGGTTGAGTGCGAAGCACTCAGGGTTCTCCCCCTTGCGAAGGGGGAGTCAGAGGGGGTTGAGTGCGAAGCACTCAGG
>CAYJVS010000012.1:0-14412 GCA_964373635.1 uncultured Gammaproteobacteria bacterium | reverse complement strand
AGTGCTTCGCACTCAACCCCCTCTAACTCCCCCTTCGCAAGGGGGAGAACGCTTCACAAGGGGGAGAACTCTGTTGCCATCAGCCCCTCTTTGAACATCGAGACGATGGTAGTGGATGGCGGAATGTAAAAACCCCTCCAAGGCTCGCGCGACCAAATGTGAACTTTGTCGCGGGACGTCTGGGAGGGGGAATATTTCCTGGGAAGCTGGTGTTGAGGGTGAAAGTTCAGACAGAGGGAAGGGTTAAAATTTTTGGTCGAGATTGCGTAGCGCAATCTCCGGGCTGAAACATTCGCAGGCGTAGTTGGCGGGACTTCCCGGGAAAAATTTCAATGTGCTTTCTTCATTACCATAATTCGCCTGCCGCGGCGTGTCAAGGGAAAAATTTTCCGCCTAACTTCGGTAGTGGCACCAGCAGTTAGTTTTAGGGTAAAAGAAAAACCTACCAGAACCAATGGGCAGTCGGGGGAGGCTTCCTATGGTTTGGTAGGTTTGTTTGAAACCCCGGGAAGCTGGCTGTCCCCTGATTGCTGGGAGGGGAGGAAGGTCGAACTCCCGGGGTTGTTTTCGCTGGTTTGAAGGTGCAGGTATAAGGATACCACAACACGTTTGAAAGGTCAATTGGCGCGAATTAGCCGGTCAAGAATGAGCAAGAATTGGGCCAAAATTCGATCGCCTTGCTACTGGCGGTAAGGTACGGTATCATTGGTTCGCAGAACTCGTTAACCATTGCCATGTCCCTGTTGACTAAAATTTTCGGTGATCCCAACGCGCGGGTGATTAAGGAGCTTTGGCCGATCGTCGCGGAGATCAACCAGCTTGAAGCGAAGTTTGCCGCGATCAATGACGCGGAGTTTCCGGCCGCGACGGCCAAGCTCAAGGAACGGTTGACACGGGGGGAGACCTTGGAGCAGCTGCTGCCCGAAGCGTTTGCGGCCGTCCGCGAGACTGCCCGGAGGACCTTGGGCCAGCGGCATTTTGACGTCCAGTTAATCGGTGGCATGGTGCTGCACCGCGGGCAGATTGCCGAGATGAAAACCGGCGAGGGCAAAACCTTGACCGCCACGCTGCCGCTGTACCTCAACGCGCTTACCGGCAAGGGTTGCCACCTCGTTACCGTCAACGACTACCTGGCGCGGCGCGACACCGTTTGGATGGGACAAATCTACCATGCCCTCGGGTTGACGGTCGGCTGCATCCAGCACGAGACGGCGTTCCGCTACGACCCGACGTTCCAGGCGGGCACCGCGGTGGAAGAGTCCAAACCCAGGAGTGCTGAGGCCGACCGGCAGCGCGACTCGACCGGCGCCTTCCGCGTCGAGTACAGCTTTCTTAGGCCCGTGCCCCGTCGCGAGGCGTACGGCTGCGACATCACCTACGGCACCAACAATGAGTTTGGCTTCGACTACCTGCGCGACAACATGGCGCAGGACATCTCCCAGATGGTGCAGCGCGAGTTACACTACGCCATCGTGGATGAGGTTGACAGCATTTTGATTGACGAGGCCAGAACCCCGCTGATAATTTCGGCGCCGGACATGGAATCTTCCGAGCGCTACCGCCAGTTCGCGCAGATTGCCGCGACGCTGGTGGAAAATACCGACTACAACGTGGACCTCAAGATGCGCGCTGCCACGCTGACGGAGGCCGGTATCACCAAGGTGGAACATGCGCTCGGAGTTTCCAACCTTTACGCCGAGGGCGGTATGGACTCGGTCCACCACATCGAGCAGGCGCTCCGGGCCCAAGCGCTTTACCAGCGCGACAAAGACTACGTGGTCAAGGACGGCGAAGTCATCATCGTGGACGAGTTCACGGGAAGGCTAATGCACGGCCGCCGCTACTCGGAGGGGTTGCACCAGGCGATCGAAGCCAAGGAAGGCGTCGTCGTCCAGCAGGAGAGCCGTACCTTGGCGACCGTCACTTTTCAGAATCTCTTCCGGCTCTACCGGAAGCTCGCGGGCATGACCGGCACCGCCGCGACCGAAGCCGAAGAGTTTGCCAAAATTTACCGCCTCGAGGTGGTTTCCGTGCCGACCAACAAGCCGATGATCCGCGCTGACCTGCCGGACCGGATTTATAAAACTGAACGCGGCAAATACGCCGCGGTCGTCGCCGACATCAAGGCGCGCCACGAGCGAGGCCAGCCGGTATTGGTGGGCACCATCTCGATCGAAAAAAATGAACGTTTGGGCGAACTGTTGGCGCGCGATGGCATTCCGGCGCAGATTTTGAACGCCAAGCAGCACGAAAAGGAAGGCCAAATCATCGCCCAGGCCGGGCGCTTGGGCGCCGTCACCGTCGCCACCAACATGGCTGGCCGCGGCGTGGACATCATTTTGGGCGGCAACCCGCCGGACCCCGAGGAAGCCAAGAAGGTGCGCGAGCTGGGGGGTCTGCACGTGATCGGCACCGAGCGCCATGAGGCGCGGCGGATTGACAACCAGCTGCGCGGCCGTTCGGGACGCCAGGGCGACGCCGGCAGCTCGCAGTTTTACTTGAGCACCGAAGACGACCTGATGAAGATTTTTGGCTCCGATCGGATCAAAGGCATCATGGAGACGCTCAAAATTCCCGAGGACATGCCGATTGAAAACCGCATGGTCTCCAGATCCTTGGAGGCGGCGCAGAAGAAAGTTGAGGGCCACAACTTTGATTTGCGCAAACACTTGGTGGAGTACGACGACGTGATGAACAAGCACCGCGAGGTGATGTACGCGCGGCGGCGTGAGGCGCTGGAGCGCGCGAATCTTCGGGAGGAAATTATGGAACTGGTCGCTGACGAAATCGCGCAGGTGGTGAGTTTTCACACCGCGGGGGACGATCAAAAACAGTGGGACCTCAAAGAAGTCGCGCAAGTGATGGCCACCATCTTTCCCTTGCCGTCGGATGCGGCCGAACAGCTTGAGCGGCGTCGCGGACAAGCCGGCGACCGGTTGGCGGACGCGGAAGCCAGGACAAGGATCATTGATTACCTCAAGGAGTTGGCGTTGGCCCATTACGAGCAACTAGAGCGCGCGGTGGCCGCGGCCACCAACGACCCGGACGCCCTGCGAAAAATTGAAAAGGGCGTGATGCTCAGGACCATTGACACGCTCTGGATGGACCATTTGGATTCCATGGATCATATGCGCACCGGCATCGGCTTGCGCGGCTACGGCCAGCGCGATCCGTTAGTGGAATACAAGAAAGAAGCCTACCGGATGTTCACGGAGCTGGTGAATCTGGTGAACAAACAAATCGTTTACAGCATCTACAAAGTGGGCGTGGCCGGCCAACTGATGCTCGCGCGGCCCCAAGCGCCGCGGCCCATGCAGCTGACCGCGCCGGCCAAAACCATGGAGCGCGGAACGGGCGGGGGAGACGGCGAAACCCCGATGGCCCAAGAGGTCGCGCGCCGCGAAACGGTCATGGCCATTGACGATTCGCAAACCCACTACGAGGGCCAGCGCGTCGGCCGCAACGACCCGTGTCCATGTAATTCTGGTCGTAAATTCAAGAAGTGCCATGGGGGATAGAGTTTTGTCACCTTTGGCAGCCCCGCAATGAATGCGGGGCAGGCGCCGGCGGCGCCAAACTGGCGCGCAGATTCCGTCCGCCTCAGGCGGACTCCAATGCTCGTATCGTTTGCAGACTCTATTTTCCGTGAAATAATTTTCAACAGATAACGTCAAATAAACTCGGGTGTCAAATTTTTTTAAATTGGCGTATACTCGGATCAAGAAGGAAAGATATTGCCAAGGGCCAGATCACCATGAAGAAAGAGCGACTTCGAATTACTCGAGCCAGAGTGTGCATCGTGCTCGCCCAAACTTTCTTAGAGGAGTGAGCGTGGTGTCCGCTGCTTGGCAGTATCATAGTCAGAGCTGATGACGGTTTGTTTTGGGTTTATTTTTGTTTTGGGTTTATTGGAGCATTTGACAACATTATAATAATGTACTAATATTGAACATATGACCCAAAAACTTTTAAAAGTCGGATCATCGGCGGCAGTGACGATTCCCAAAAAATCGCTCAAGGAGCTCGGGCTGAAGATTGGAGATGAGGTTCGCGTGAACGTGAATACGAGCGAAAAGACCGTTCTGATTGAACCGGTGCAGAAGGTGAGCAGAGAGCTCATCACGTGGACGGATTCGTTTATCAAGCGCTATCGACCAGCGCTCAGGGCGCTGGCAAGAAAATAGTCCGCTTGACCATGCGTTACCTGCCGGCAGAGGAAATCCTGGTGATGCACGCGAGAATTGTCGATGCCACCGGGGGTGTCCATGGGGTGCGCGATACCGGTAGGATTTTGTCGGCGGTAGAACGCCCCAAAATGCAGTTTGCCGGCAAGGAGTTTTATCCGACCGTATTTGATAAGGCGGCGGCTTACTTTGAATCCATTGCTTTCGATCACCCGTTCGTTGATGGTAATAAACGGACCGCGCTCGCCGTTGCGGCGCGTTTTTTGTATTTGAACGGATATGAGCTGGCCGCGACCAACCAGGCGCTCGAACGGTTCGCTACTGCGGCCGTGAAAAAGAAATATGCAAAGGACATCATGAGTTCGTGGTTGAGGAAACGTGTTAGGAAAATGCAGTAATGCGCGCGCGGGATTTTTTAAGACCTGACCAAGTATTCTTAATGCAGATGCGGTTGTTGCGTACGAAAGCGGGCCATGCAAAACCTTGAAATCAAAGCCAAGTACGAAGATCACAAAGAATTACGGAAGCCGTTGCAACAAATCGGAGCGCGGTTGGTAAAGCGCGGGCGGCAGATAGATACGTACTTTGCCGTACCGCATGGCCGGCTCAAGCTGCGCGAGCAAGACGCCGGAAACGCCGAGTTGATATTCTATGATTTATTGTTGCGACGGAAGTTGTGATAGGACGCCGAAACCAATAATTACCTACCATGCTCGGTCTAAAGCGCGGAACGGTGAAACTGGTCCCGCATAACTCGCGCTGGAAGAAAAGTTACGCGCGAGAGGCGGAGAAGCTACGCACGATTTTCGGAAGCGACGACCTCGGCATCCAGCACGTCGGCAGTACGGCGATCCCCGGCATTCCGGCCAAACCGATTGTTGACATCGCTGTTGCCGTACCGTCGCTGCGGGCGGCGCGGCGATACATTCCCGCGCTGCGACGGATCGGGTATCAACTGAAACACGAGGCAAGAACCGATCGGCTGTTTTTCGCCAAAGGTCATGAGCGCCAGCGCACCCATTACCTCCATGTTGGCAGCAGGCGTGGTCAGTACGTTAGGGACATGGTGACGTTTCGAGATTACCTGCGAAGCCATCCCCAGGTGGCCGCGCGGTACGCACAATTGAAACGGAAGCTCGCGGGAGAGTACGCCGGTGAACGCCCCCGGTACACGTCAGGGAAGAAAAAATTTATCGAAACGGTAATTAAGAAAGCAATAGATCTCCATGATTGAAGATTGTCTGGCCTGCAAGCTCAACGCCGACCCCAGCGGGGCGCCGGGAGGTCGAATCAAAGAGTACGCTCACTGGTTCCTCGAGCACATCATCGCGCCGGTTCCAATTACGGGGTGGCTGATTTTGAAAACCAAGCGCCACACCGTTGGCATCACCGGCCTCAATCGAGAAGAAGCTCAGGAGTTGGGCGAGATTTTAGAACGCCTACCAAAAATTCAGCAGGAGTTACTGCGGGCAAAGAAAATTTACGTCTGCTGTTTTACCGAATGGGTACGTCACCTGCATTTTCACCTCATCCCGCAACCGAGCGAGGAAAAGTACCGCGGGCCCAAAGCGTTTGACCTCCAACGGGCGGTTGAAGCCGGGAAACTGCCGCCGGTGCCGGAGGATGAGGTCGTGCGTTTTGTGCTGCGGTTGCGAGACAAATTATGAGTGCCACCCTACCGGATATCACCGCCAAGAGCTGCCATCCCATGTTCTGGCCGGTGATGGAGAAACTTCAACAGCATTAATATTTCGATATTTCGACATTTCGATATATCGACCCGTTAAAATTTCAAGATTTCGACATTTCGATATTTCGAAATGTCGACATATCGAAATCTCAAAGCTTATGGCTACAGTTCAGCGGTTTGAAGATCTGTTGTGCTGGCAGAAATGTAGGCAGCTGGCTAATTTTGTTTTCGACATTACCGATCAGCCGCAGTTTCGCGATTTCGACCGCAAACGGCAGATTCGGCGGGCCGCGATTTCAGCGCTGTCCAACATCGCGGAAGGCTTTGACCGCGGCACGCAAGCGGAGTTTGTCGACGCGCTGTATATTGCCAAGGGTGAGGTCGGTGAGGTACGGTCGCAACTATATATCGCGAGCGATCGGAGATATATCGAGATTTCGAAATTTCGAGAAGGTTTACAGCTGACCGACGAATGCTCGCGCCTGATCCAGAGTTTCGCCGAGAAGGTGAAGGGCGGTGCGCATCGAGGCATGCAGTTTAAGCCCGTCAAGCGGAAAGACGCGACCGCCGAGTTCTTGAAACAGTACGCCCCGGACTCCTACCGCAAGCTGTATCCCGACAAGAGTTGAAATTTCGAGATTTCGATATTTCGAAAATATATTGAGAGTAAATCTGCGGCGTTCAATATGGGGGGGGCGTCAGTTCGACGAAACGGAGCGTGCTCACCCTGTGTATTATTCATCAGCCCCCTCGCGTGCTCCTGGGGTTCAAAAAACGCGGCTTCGGACAAGGTCGGTGGAACGGCTTCGGCGGCAAGGTCAAGGCAGGGGAGAGTATCGAGCAGGCGGCGCGCCGCGAGGTTCAGGAAGAAGCTGGTTTGACCGTCGAGGCGATGGAGCGAGTCGGCATCCTGGAGTTTCGCTCCGCCGGTGATCCGGCACCGCTGGAGGTACACGTATTTTACGTCCGCCAATTCTCTGGCGAGCCAAAGGAAACCACAGAGATGCGGCCGCGGTGGTTTCCCGTTGCCGCCCTGCCCTATGCCCAGATGTGGCCCGACGACCAGCACTGGTTGCCGCTGCTCCTGGCAGGCAAGAAGTTTCGTGGATCATTCACGTTCGACGAACGGGAAACATTGCTGTCGGTGGAGATACACGAAATGAGCACATGGTAAACTGGACTGGATCCCAGTGGTTCGTATGACCAAACTTTCTATCACCAACCGCAAGGAGCAGCGTTTGGCCGTCGTGGTGGAAGTGAAGCCCAACCAAAAGGGTTTGGCGTTTATCATGCACGGCCTGGGCGGTACCAAGGACGGCGCGATGCAGGTGGCGCTTAAGGAGGAGTGCCGCGAAGCCGGCTACACTGTGGTGCGCTTTGATACGACCAACACTTTTGGCGAAAGCGACGGACGTTACGAGGACGCTACCGTCACCAACTACTCCGAGGATCTTGAAGACGTCATCGGTTGGGCGAAAACGCAAGCCTGGTACCAGGAGCCATTCCTGCTCGCCGGACACAGCCTGGGTGCGATGTGTATCGCGCTCTACGCCCAGCGGCACCCGGAGAAAGTCAAGGCGCTCGCCCCCATTTCCGTCGTGGTCTCCGGGAAATTGAGCCTGGAAGCGCCAAGCCAGGTCGGCAAGTGGCAGGAGTGGCAGCGCACCGGATTCCAGGAGCGTGGTAGTTCAACTCGGTCCGGGCTCGTCAAGCGCTTGCCCTGGTCGCACATGGAGGATCGCCTTAAGTACGATCTCCTGCCGCAAGCTCACCGGCTGACCATGCCGGTGTTCCTGCTGGTGGGAGAGCTTGACGACCGAACCCCGCCGGCGCACCAGCGGCAGCTCTTGGATGTTTTGCCTGGTCCCAGGGAGCTGCACCTCATCCCGGACGCCCCCCACACCTTTGGCAGCGCCAAGCATCTGCGCGACATGAAAAAACGCGTGCGGAGGTGGCTACGCGGTCTTCCGTTGCGGTAAGGTATGGACCAGACCATTGAACATCTGGTGGCAGCCGCGCACGCCGGCGGCGAGGTGCTGCGGCAACGTTTTGGCAACCACGGCCAGGTGAACCGTAAATCCACGGCCGCCGACGTGCAGACCGAGGCTGATCTGCAAGCCGAGCGGGCGATTTTAGCGCGGCTTGAACGAGCGTTGCCTGACTGCAATATCATCGCTGAGGAAAGTGGACGGCGCGACCGCGGTAGCTCACGCACCATCGTTCTCGACCCACTGGACGGCACCAACAACTTCGTGCTCGGCATCCCGCACTTTGCCGTCAGCATCGCGCTATTGGAAGGAGGACGAATCCATGCAGCAGTCGTGCATCAGCCGATCCTGCGGCAAACGTACTGGGCGAGCCGTGGCGGCGGCGCCTTCCGAGATGGCCAGCCAATCCGCGTCAACCGGCAATCGGATATGGCCCTCTCAACCTTCTCTCAGGTTTACCCCTACCGGGTTGAACGCGAGGACGTGATCGAGCGCGCCAGCAGAATTTGGCGGCTCGGCGGTCGGCGCCTGCTCACCGTCTGGTCTCCGGCGCTGGACTTCTGCCTGCTGGCGTCAGGCAAGGTAGAAGCGGTCGTGCACTCCGGCAGCGAGTTTTACGATTACGCCGCGGGCAAGCTCATCGCGCGGGAGGCGGGAGCGAAAATTTCCGCGTTGGATGGTTCGCCTGAAACGTCCGACCGGAACACTCGTTTTTTGGCCAGCAACGGCACCGCCATCCATCAGCGGCTGATCGCGTGCCTGAAATTCACCTCTGATGTCGTCACGGGTTAAAATTTTAGGCGGCGCTGTCTCCGCTGTTGTTCTCGGCGTCGTCATGGGCGGCTACCTGTTCAGCGATACCCAGCCGCGGTCGTTTTTGGCGTTGCACCGGTGCGACCAGCGATGTCTCAAACCGAACGAGTTACTGGGACTTTTGGCCGCAGTGGGCATCCAGCGCGTCGGCGCGCGGCTACCGGGCGTGGTGACCGAAACCGATAAAACCATTGTCATCAGCCATCCGTTGCCCAGCGCGCCGGTGCATCTATTGATCATTCCCAAGCGCGACATCAAAAACATCGCTGACGCCACTGCCGCGGATCGCGAGTACCTTACCGACGCCCTGGTGGTTGCCGGCGCGCTCATCCGCGAGCGGAAGCTCACGCGCTACGAGGTTAGCACCAACGGCCCAGGCGTGCAGCAGGTGGCGTATCTGCACTTCCACCTCCTGGGGTATCCGGAGTAGCACCCCTCAAGCCTCCGGGGGAATATAACCCCCTCCCACTCCCCCTGACTATTAAGGGGGGGGGGTATGGCGGTTGAGCGCTCATCACGGCGAAAATGTAGGGCAGTTTTTGACTTGGGGCTTTTCAGTGGTAGAATGATAACCACCGGAGGTTGCTCCGGCTAATCAGTTGGGTATGTTTCAAATTCTCAAACCGAGCGGGACGGGCGGGGAGCCCGAGCGGTTGGACCACTTTGAACCCGGCACCTGGGTGCAGGTCATCACGCCGATTGCCTTGGAACTGGACGAGATCGCGCGGCGCTGCGAGGTGTCGCGCGAGATGTTGGAAGACAGCGCTGACCCGCACGAATTGCCGCGCGTTGAGCAGGACAACGGCGGCCTCTACATTTACAGCCGAATGCCGCTGGACCGCGACGACGACGTCACCACGCGCACGTTGACGATGATCTATACCCCTGACTATCTCATTACCATCAGTTTTCAACCCACCCCAACGATTGATCCGCAGATCCTTCAGCGTCTCGACAAATTTCCGCCCCCGGTTGCGCCGTTGTTGATTGCGGTGGCGCACGAGATCACCAAGTCCTTTTACCAGCACATCAAGGCGATTTCCAAAAAGCTCTCCAGTCAGCGCGTTCAGCTCCGGCAGCTGCGCGGCCGCGACATGATTAACCTCGTGACGAGCGAAGAGGCGCTCCACGATTTCAACACGGCGCTGGTCGCCAATGTCTCGGTCTACGAACGGGTGCTCGCGGGCAAGGTCATGCCGCTCTCCAAAGATGACCACGACGAGGTGCAGGACCTGATCGTGGACGGTAACCAGGTGGTCAAGTTTTGTCAGGCCAGCATTGAAACCATCACCAACATCCGCGAGGCCTACACCGCGATTTTGTCCAATAACATCAACAAAACCTTGAAATTTTTAACCTCCATGGCAATTATTTTAACCGTGCCGCTGCTCATCGCCTCAATCTACGGGATGAATGTCACGTTGCCGTTTGGGCAAGAGCCTGCCGCGTTTTTGTACATCATGGGATTCACGGTGATTGCAACTCTGGCGACGTTTGCGGTGTTCGTCTGGCGCAAGTGGCTGTGAACGCGGATCAATACGCGGATCTTGCGGCCGAGGTAGCCCCGGGGCAGAATTTTTAAATTACTCCCCTCCCTTGGTGGGAGGGGATAATGGGGAGAGGGGATTTTGCATCGGGGAAGGTGCAAGACAAAAGAAAAAAGGGGCCGCGTAGGTTGGTTGCGACCCCTCCGGTGGTATTCGCCTGAGGTGTAACTGACCATGCCTCTTGTTTCCCAGAGGCTCGGCAATCGGGAATACCATCTGAAAGCAAGATATCAAGAATACTAAGGCAGATCAACATCCATTAGAACTTACGCGTTTGATGTCATTCCGGCCCCGGAGCCGGAATCTAGGCCAATCAATAAGCGAGATCCTGGAAATACCAGGTATGGCAGTGTCCAGATTCTGGAGACGTGGCGTCCCAGAATGACGTCCCTTTTTCAGTCGTCATCCTGGTCGAATCAACGTCATCCTGGCCGAGTCCAGGATCGGGCCGAGTCCAGGATCGGGCCGAGTCCAGGATCGGGCCGAGTCCAGGATCGGGCCGAGTCCAGGATCGGGATTCCCGCCCCGTTAGACCATGGACGCGTGAAGTTCCCCAGGTAACCTCGGCAATGAAGGTAGGTAGGACAGAGTTTAACCCTTGTTGAACGGGGTTTACCCCGTACCGGTTACGGGGCGGGAATGACAACATACCAGGTAAAATTGCCCCCACGCGTACGTCCTAATCCCTATTGGATAACATGGGGACGTTATGTTGATTACGTGTGGAACGCCTATGAAAAAGGGGTCCTACGCCGAGCGTTAGACCCCACCGTGCCTATGGCGTCAGTTTACCTGGCGGTAACCGACGTTGCCGCCCAAACGGCCTTTGGCCCTCTCTCGTACCCGAACCACTTCCTGGCTCCGCTGACCGTTGAACGACGATTGCACTGGCAATATTAATCCTACACTATCGGTTCCAATCCGTCCAGAGTTAGCAAGGCAAGCAGTTGAGCGTGTGTCCTGAAGAGCCGTTAGGTGTTTTGGGGTAGAGAAAAGGGATCGCGGGTACGAATACCTACGATCCCTCGACAATGTTATTGGCTGGCTGGCCGCGTCGGCGTGAACGCCGCACAGACTCCTCGACAGAGGGTGCCGAGGTGGAACATCCCGAACGTATCCGGAATTCGTCCGGCAACGGTCGGATGCGGCGTCCGTCCCTCATCAGTTACTGTTAGAGAAGCTTGGTGAGGTTGCCTCCTCCCCGCGTAACCGCACTGGACGCCCGCTGCCTGCACGGGTCTTTTGCTTTCCCGGTTTAAACAGCCAACCAAAGAGCACCATCTGGTCACAGTGTAGTGATTCGTGGACTTATTCGTCAAGCGTTGTTCAGTGGAAAATCCGTGGAGAAGTTGTGGATGACGCTCACAACCGCGTGAATTTAACGGTATTTTTTTGATCCTCCTTGACGCGCCAACGTCGTATGCCCGAGCTGCCTGAAGTTGAAACGATCCGCCGTGAGCTCGCGCGCCGGTTGACCGGCAAAGTTTTCGGTTCCATCGAAGTCCGGGTGCCCAAGATGGCCAATGTTCCGGCTCGCCGGCTCCAGCGCGCGCTTTTGGGACGCCGGGTTCTGCGCGTTCGCCGGCGCGCTAAAATGCTCGTCCTGGATGTGAGCGATGGGCGTTTTTTGGTCTGGCATCTCAAAATGACCGGCCAGCTGGTCTATGTCCCCCCGCGCGGTCGCACGGTCTCCGGCGGTCATCCGATTCCTAACCTTGGAGTTTTACCCAACAAATTTACCCACGTGATTTTGCGTTTCCGCGACGGCAGCACCCTGTACTTCAACGACCAACGGAAGTTCGGGTGGATAAAACTGGTGGATGCCGACGGCCTGCACCGTTTAACGGCGACGCTAGGCCTTGAGCCACTGGCGTCAGGATTTGCGCCAGAAACCTTTTTTCGCCTGCTGCGGCGCTACCCCAGACGGAAGATTAAGTCAGTCCTCATGGATGCCGCGGTGGTCGTGGGCGTGGGTAATATCTACGCTGATGAAAGCTGTTATTGCGCCGGCGTTCGTCCGACGCGGCGGGTTAGGTCGCTTCACCCCGAGGAGCTGCAACGGCTCTACCGTTGTGTCCCCGCCGTGCTGAAGCAGGCGATCCGCCACGGCGGCACCACCCGCGACACCTATCGGCGGATTAACGGCCAGGCGGGTGGGATGTTACCGTACCTCAAGGTCTACGGCCGCACCGGCAAGCCCTGTCGCCGCTGCGGCACGACGATTGTCCGCACCGTCATCGGCCAGCGCGCCGCCCACTCCTGCCCGAAATGCCAGCGGTAAAAAATTCTACGACATCTGATGTCGTAGAATTCGGGGTTGGTAAACTCCCGTTTCCGCATGGTCACATCCGCGCGAAGGTGACCATGACAATTCGGGAAGCAGCCGCTACGGTCTTTGACGAACCATAAAAAATCCCCGGCCGTGGAGGTCGGGGTAGTACGGTACGCGCGGGGTGGGTGGAGGCACGGCTACGGCTGCGGTTGGCCGAGTTTTTGCCGCGTCGCGTTCCTTTCCTGAGTCAGCGACTTCAGCACGTCGGTGAGGGTGCTGACGGCGATCCGCAACAGTACCATGACACCAACGCCGCCCAGACCAATCAAGAAGCCGGCAACAGAGCCCTCGATGGCCGCTACCACGATCCCGCTCACAAAGAACAGAATCGTTCCACCCGCAATCGGGGTGATGAAGCGCACCTCGTTTGGCAGCTCGCTTGGTGTGGCTTCGTTTGGATCAGCCATGGTTGAACCGCCTGACGCACGGGTCAAAGATCAGCCGGTACGGTTGTGCGGCGCGTCGCAGCCGTCGTTTGTCGGCAGCGGTCAGACCGCAACATATGCACATCAGCCGCGGCAACCCGTCGTGCAGGCGCAGTAAGCGAAAGGCCTGGATGCCGGGGACACCGCCGTACTGCTGGCAGAGATTTTGCCACACTTCATTGACCAGCCGCCGTGGCGGGTGGTGGCGCAGTCGAATGTCCAGGGAAACCTCCTGGCTCCGAAGGAGCGACTTTAGGGTGATGGTAAAGATCTGACGAATACCACGGATGGTAACCGGTGTGGGTGGGAATGTCAACAGGGTGACCATACGGATGTCAGCAACGCGGATCCTCACGCTGATCGACTACGCGGATCAACACGCGGATCTTCATTCGGACCCATGCGGATGGAAAATGGAAATGGAAAACCCTTGGTTCACGTTGAGCCGAGGGTTCCAGAACCGTCCTGCCGCTCACTCGCTGGCAGCGCCGACGAGTACCCCGGCGGTTGCCGGTGATTCCACGAACGCGGCGTGGGTGAAGCGGCGGTGATCGCGGCGAGCGCGCGGTGATTCATGATGCGCAAGCTACCGTGTTTGGGCGAACAGGTACACCCCGGCGGCATGGAGCGCCAGGGTGAGGATGATGCCGAAAACCGTGCCAGCGAGAACCTCCCCCAGCGAGTGGCCGATGCGTTCGGGGAATCGCGGCCGAGCAGGTTGTTCGGCGGGCAGGCGGGCGACCAGGGCATTCAGCAGCTGGCCTTGTTTACCCAGAAAGTTGCGGAAGGTGACCGCGTCGCGCATAATGATGAGCGTAACGACCGTGGTCACCATGAAGAGGGGAGACTGCCAGCCAACGGTTAGGCCAACGGTCGTGGCGGCGGAAACCGCGAACGCGGTGTGCGCGGACGGCATGCCGCCGTACGACAGCCAAATGTTTTGGAAGTTGAGGTTACCGCGGATTTTGTCCACCGACAGCTTGACCACCTGGGCCAACAATGCGACGATCAGGGGAATGAGGAGAACCGGCATAGCTGGCCGTTGAAAGTTGATATAGTTGAAAGAGGTGGGAAAGGTTAGTCATGGCTATTATACCATACGATGAAGACGGTTCGGCCGCCCGACAAGCCAAGGCAGGCGCATGACGCGTACGACGCGTTGCTGGAGCAGCTCGTTCGGGAGGGGTCTCTGAAAACGCCGGCGTACGTTGCGGCGTTCAAAACGATTCGGCGTGAGGGTTTTTTGCCCGTGGGATTGGAGTTTGAGGCGGCGGTGAACGCGCCGCTGCCGATTGGCGCCGGCCAAACCGTTTCGCAGCCGTTGACCGTTGCGTTCATGCTGGAAATACTTCAGCCCCAAGCCGGCCAAAAGGTTTTGGACGTGGGGTCGGGTTCGGGCTGGACCACCGCGCTCCTCGCCCACATCGTTGGCC
>CAYJVS010000011.1:0-14570 GCA_964373635.1 uncultured Gammaproteobacteria bacterium | reverse complement strand
ATGCCCGTTTCGTCCGAGGTCAAACGGTGACGTGCCCCCTCACCCCGGTTCCCTCTCCCCGTGGGAGAGGGGTAGGGTGAGGGCGGGGAGGGGGTGGCCGCCTGCCCGCCCCGTTAGAAAACGCCGGGGGATCGTTCGGCTGCTCGACTGCATCAGTGATATCAACGGTGTGGGGAGCATTAATCATAGGACTTCCGCGTTTGAGTGTTATTTTGTCATTCCCGTCCCGCGGTCGCGGGAGGAATCCAGATCCTGGACTCGGCCAGATCCTGGGGTCGTCCCGTGGCAGGACTCCCCAGGATGACGCCTGGACGCTGCCAGGATCTCACTCATTGATTGGCCTGGATTCCGGCTCCGGGGCCGGAACGACACCAAACGCGTACGTCCTAGGGTAAACGCTTCACGCATTGATTAAACTGTTCACCTCGGTCAAATTCATGGACAAACAGTCCAAATGAGGCGCAGGCGGGCCTGCCCGCCGAAGCCTATCGCGGTTGCTTGACACACGCATTGAACTGATCCCCCCGATCAAACTCGTGCAGGAATAAGCCGAAGGAGGCGCAGGCGGGAGACAAAAGCACCGTGTCGCCAGGCTGGGCAACAGCGTCAGCGATGGCCACGGCGTCAACCATCGAGGTGACGGATGAAACCGCGGGAAAGTTCACGGGCAAGCAGCGGGAAATCCGCTCGCTGCCCTGGCCTTCCAACAGTACCACCAGCTTGCACGTATCCGCAATCGCGCCCGCTAAGGCGCGAAACGACGCCGCGGGGAGCTTTTTGTCGCTGCCGCCGGCAATTAAGATGATGGACCCGGATCGTGGCATAAGCGTCCGTAAGGCCGCGATCGTGGCTTCGGGCGTCGTGGCGGTGGTGTCGTTCATAAACGTCACGCCGCGCCGTTTTGCTACCACCTCCTGCCGGAACGGCAATCCGCGAAAGGTCGCAATGCCCGAGGCAATGGCGGCACGGGGGACGCCGAACTCCAGCGCCACCGCCGTGGCGGCCAAAATGTTGGACAAATTGTGCTGGCCCGAAATCTGCCGCGCGTCGGCGGCAAAGAGTCGTTCGCGAGATTTTCCCTTCTGGCGCCAGACGCGCCCGCGGACAAGTGAGACGCTCCCGTCCCGAACGAGCGATCGCAGACTGCAGGCGACTACCCGGCCATGGCAACCGGCCGCCAACCGCCGCGTCACGGGATTGTCCCAATTCAGGACGGCAACGTCAGTGGGCGTTTGATGGGCGAGAATTTGCCGCTTGGCCGCCACGTACTGGGCGAACTGGCGGTAGCGGTCGGCGTGGTCGGGCAACACATTGGTGACCACGGCGACGCGCGGTGAAATTCTCCGCTCGCCCAGATTTTCCAAATGCCAAGACGAAAGCTCCACCACGACCGGCCCGCGGCCGCGCCGGATGCGCTCAACGGCCGCCAGCATCGGCGTCACGCCAATGTTTCCCACCGCCAGGGTCCGCGGGTACCGCTGCCGGAGCAGGTGGGCGGCCAGCGCGGCGGTGGTTGACTTGCCGCGCGTTCCGGTCACGCCGACAATCCGCTCCCGCGGCACCAGGGAAAAAAATAATGTCGCTTCATTTTCAATCGCCGCGCCGTGGCGCCGGGCGACGGCCAGGTACGGTGATGCCCGCGGCACCGCCGGATTTTGCACCACCACCTCGGCCCAACGGAAATCGGCCGGCTGGTGGCCGCCCAACCGCCAGCGTAAGGGGCTGGCGCGCGGCAGCTGTCCGATCGTCGGAGCCAGTTCGCGCCGGGTCTTAGTATCCGTCACGCGCACCACCGCCCCGTGCCGCAGCAGCCACCTCGTCACGGCTAAACCGCCGCCGTGCAACCCCAGCCCCATCACCAGCACCCGGCGCCCCGCCCATTCATTCCTTGGTCTCATATTCGTCCACTCCATTGACACGGCCGCTCCCACCGCCTACCATGGGAATCGCGGAAGTAACGGCGAAAGCAAGGGTTGGTCTTTGACAGCGGAGGAACCTCCATGGACTATCGCGCGCACTTGCGGCGGCAAGCCCGCGAAATCCAGTCTACCGCCTCTCGGGCGCGGGACGGATCGGGACTGGAACGATTATGCGCGGCGCGGCAGGGCATCATGCTGATCCAGCAGCTCCGCCAGGCCGCGCGGCAAGTCGAGGCGGAAGGCGTCACGGTGACCATGGAACGGCTGGAGCCGCTGGAACGCGACCTGGAAACGTTGGTGCGGACCGGGTTGGCGGAAACCGCCCGGCAACTCCACCAGCTCATTGACGGCACGCCTCAAGACGACCCGCTGCGGATTTCCGCCATCCATTTCTTGGGGCTGCTCCTGGAGCGTCACCACCTGGGAAGCGACCCGGCGGGTCGCGACGAATTTGGGACGCCACCGCCGGATTAAAACCGTTGTCCTTTAGCGCAGCGCCACCGCCCCGGGCGGTGGTTTTTTTAAAAACGCTTGAGGTCGAGTAAAAATAATGCCACTCCCACCACTGCCGCCACCGCCGAAACCACCCAAAACCGCATCACGATTTTGGCCTCGGTCCAGCCAATGGCCTCGAGGTGGTGGTGAATCGGCGCCGACCGGAAAATTTTCCGCCCGAAAAGGCGTTTCGCGGTCACTTGGACGAAAACCGACAACGACTCCACCACCAACAACACGCCGATCACCGGCAACAACAGCGCGTAATTGGTCAAGAGCGCGATCACCCCCAGGGTGACGCCCAGCGCCATGGCGCCGGTATCCCCCATGAAAAACCGCGCCGGCGGGACGTTGAACCAGACAAACGCCAGCAAGCTTCCGGCGACCACCGCGCACAGCGCGGCTAAGTCATACCGCCCCAGGGCGAAGGCAATCACCCCGTACGCCGCGTAGGCCGACAGGACCGTCCCGCCGGCCAGACCGTCCAAACCGTCAATTTCGTTGACGGAAAACGCGGTTCCAACGATGACCAAAATGAAAAACGGGATGTACCAAGCGCCGATGTCGAAATCCCCGTAGAACGGCACATGCAGGAGCGTCCAGCCCAGTTTGACATAAAACCAGTACGCGCCGGCCACCGCGATGATGGTGTACACCGCCACGCGATGCCAAAAGGGCAAGCCCCCGCCCCGGCGCGAAAACACGTCAACGAAATCGTCCACCAGGCCAACCAGCGCGGTCATCAGCAGCACCCCGAGCGGCAGCCAGGTTTGCGCGCGGTTCAAAAAATTGAACCGGCCGAAGGTTTCGGGCGCGAACCGCGCGAGGAACGCCAACCCGACCGCCACCAGGACGGTGGTGCCCCACACCAGCACCCCACCCATGGTCGGCGTCCCCGCTTTATGCTGATGCAGCTGGGCAAAAACCGGGGCAAGGCTAGAAACCCGAATGCGTTTGCCCAGACGGAAGCGGTACAGGACCGCCGCCCACGCCGGGGTCAACGCCATCGCGACGGTAAAGCTCAACGTCGCCAAGAGTAAGACGCGAATTAACTGCCATTCGGACATAGGTAACGGTTGAATGGTTGTCAGCGGTTACCGCGGCAATAGAAATCTTTAGGAACCTCTGCAAAAGTCGCTTTCGTGGCGAGAGTTCCAAATTTCGAAGCGAAAAATCGGAAATGCGACGATGTTTATCTGCAAGATTAGCGGAGGAGCAGTTGCGATTTTGCAGCCGAAATTTGGAATTCGCGGCAGAAATGGACTTTTGCAGCGGTCCCTTTAATCTGGCAACTGGCAACTGCCAACTATCGGGGCAAGGAGGCCGCCGCGAGCAAAAGGATCACTTGGGCCACCAGGGCCGCGCCGGCCAAAAGTTCTCCGGGCAACCGGTCGCGGGGGCGCAAAGCCATCGGGACGGCCGCGTTAACGCCAATCAGCGCCAATCCGAGGAGCGGCATGAAAAACAACCGGTACCAGGCACCCACGCGATCAACCTCAAAGTAGATGGTGGCGTGGAGCGCCACGGTATCCAGGCTCGGCCGCACGGAAAGCGCGAGATACCCCCACACCAACAGATTCAAAACGCAAGCACCGGTCAAAAGCCGGCGCTGTAACGAGGAAAACCCAACCCGCCCAAAACCACGGTCAGGAAAAATAGTCATGAGCAATACAATGGTATTACGGCCCCCACTGCCGTAATTTATCGAGCGCCTTGGCGTGCGGTCATTCTACGAGAATCCCCAAAATTTGTCCACTCACGCGGTCAACCGCGAAATGTGGTATAATTGATGGCATGGAAAACCATATCTTCACCTCCGAGCAGTTAAAGCAAATCCTCACCGCCCAGGGAGCGGTGGGGGCCGGAGAATTTGACACCTACGCCAAGGAGGCGCATGCCCGCGGCGCGGATTTATTGCCGTACCTGGAATCAAAAAAAATCATCACCGAGGGGCAGCTCTACCGCCTGGCGGCGGAGTATTTCCGCGTGCCGTTTATTGACCTCAAGGGCCGGGCGATCCGCAAAGACATTTTGCTCCTGATCCCGGAGCCAATCGCCCATGCCCACCGCGTGATTGCCTTCGACCAGACGGAAGCCAGCCTGAAAATCGCCGCGCTCAACCCCCGCGATCTGGAAATTTTTGAATTCCTGGGAAAAAAAACCGGCCGCCAAGTGGAAGTCTACCTGACCACCCCGAGCGCCATCCACGACGTTTTGAAAACCTACCACAAGGGATTGCAGGCCGAATTTGGGACCCTGGGGGACACGGCCAACGGTGAGGGAGCGGCGAGCGGCCAAGCGCTCAAGGAGTTGGCGCAGGATCTGCCCGTAATCCGCATCGTGGACACGCTCTTGGAGTACGCCATCTACGAGGGGGCGTCGGACATCCACATTGAACCGGCGGAAAAAGAAGTCAACATCCGCTACCGCATTGACGGCATTTTGCGCCCCGTCATGACGCTGCCCAAGGCCGTGCACGCCGGCGTGGTGGCGCGCGTCAAAATCCTGGCGAACCTGAAACTTGACGAGCACCGCTTGCCGCAGGACGGCCGCTTCAAAATTGCCAGCGCCGAGTACAACGTGAGTTTCCGCGTCTCCATCATCCCCACCTTCGACGGGGAAAAGGTCGTGCTGCGCTTGCTGAATGAAAAAGCCCAGATGCTGACGTTAGAACAGCTTGGGCTGTTGCCGCAACCCTTGGAGGTGCTCAAGCGCAACATTGCCAAGCCCCACGGCATGATTTTGGTCACCGGGCCGACGGGCTCGGGCAAAACCACCACGCTCTACACGATTTTGGGCGGACTCAACACCCCCGAGGTCAACATCTCGACCATCGAGGACCCGATTGAATACCACATCCCCCACGTCAACCAAAGCCAGGTCAACCCCAAAATCGGCTACACCTTCGCCACGGGACTGCGGGCGTTTTTGCGCCAGGACCCCAACATCATCATGGTCGGCGAAATCCGCGACACCGAAACGGCGGAAATCGCGGTCCACGCGGCGATGACCGGACACCTCGTGCTCTCGACGCTGCACACCAATGACGCGGTCACCACGCTGCCGCGGCTGGCCAAGATGGGGGTGCCAACCTTTTTAATCGGCACGACCACCAACGTGATCGTCGCCCAGCGGCTAGTGCGGAAAATCTGCCCCAAATGCATCGCCAGCTATACCCTCGACCAAAAGGGCATGAAGGAACTCGAACGGCAGCTGGACTTGCCATCGTTGATTCTCGTCATGGAGCGGGAAAAGATCATCGCCGCCGGCAAGCAGAGCATCACGTCGCTGTTGTTTTACCGCGGCCAAGGGTGCCGCGAATGTAATCAAGAAGGATACCGCGGGCGGATCGGCGTCTACGAAGTGCTGGAGGTGACGCCCCAAATTGCTGCGCTGATTACCGCCAACGCCACCGCCGCCCAGCTGCGCGAGGCGGCCGTCAAGCAGCCCATGCTCAACATGCTCCAGGACGGTTTCATTAAGGCAAAAAACGGCGTGACCACGATTGAGGAGGTCCTGCGGGTGACGCTGGAATAGCAAATTGAAACTTCCAAACCGCGAGCACCAAATCCTCCGCGGCGGTATCGTCACGGGGTGGAGGTGGAGCGGCCAGTATGGTCATGGGGTATGGGACAAAGGGTAATTCCCTCAACCTCGACCCAAAGACCATACCAGCGGCCATACTTCCCACCTCACCCATGACCTAACAATAATAGTGTTTGGAATTTGGAATTTCCCCAGCTTCGTATGGTGGGTCACCTCCCGTCATCCTCGCCGGCCGCCCCGCCCCGCCCCACGCCCTGGGCCGGGGTGGTGCGGCTCAAATCGCGGATCACCCGCATTCCGGTCGCCCAAAAATTGTTTTTGGTCCAGCAGCTTTCCATCATGATCCGCACCGGCATCTCGCTGGCCGTGGCGATTAAGACGCTGAAAGACCAAACCGTCAACCGCGGGTTGCGGCGGATCCTCGGCGACCTGGGGGCGGAAGTCGAACGCGGCACCACCCTGGCCAAGGCGCTGGAGGCGCACCGCGCGGTCTTTGGCGACCTCTTCATCAGCATGGTCGCCGGCGGCGAAGCCTCGGGCCGGCTCGAAGACGTCTTGCAGCAGCTCTACGAACAGCTCAAACGCGACCACGCCCTCATGGCCAAGGTCCGCGGGGCGATGATTTACCCCGCCGTCATCATCATCGCGATGGTCGGGGTGGCCGTGCTGACCATGATTTTTGTCATCCCCAACCTCATTTCCATCTTCCAGGAAATCAACGTGCCGCTGCCGTTGGCCACGCGGGTGCTCATCCGCTTGAGCCGATTTTCCACCCGCTACGGCGCGTACGCGGCGGTCTTCGTCATCATCGGCGGGATCGTCCTGGTGCGTTTACTCCGCTCGGGCCGCCCGCGCTACGCCTGGCACTGGCTGTTGCTGAAACTGCCGGTGGCCGGCGTGATTATCCAAAAAATTAACATCGCGCGGTTCTGCCGCACTTTTTCCTCGCTCCTGAAAACCGACATCGCGGTGGTCCGCGGTTTTGAAATTACCGCCGCTATCTTGGGCCACGAACACTACCGGCGGCTGCTGTTGGAGGCCAAAGAAAAAGTCAAACGCGGCACCAGCATTAAGGAATCTCTGGTCTCCCGCGGGCAACTCTTCCCGCCGGTGGTGCTCCAGATGATCGCGGTAGGCGAAGAAACCGGCGCCTTGGATACCGTGCTGGCCGAATCGGCGGCGTTTTACGAAAACGACCTGGAACAAACCATGACGGCACTGCCGACCTTAATTGAGCCCATCCTCATCGTGTTGTTGGGCCTCGGGGTCGCGGCCATGGCCGTCGCCGTCATCACGCCGCTGTACTCCTTGAGCCAGCAGATTTGATCATCGCTGGTAGCTTCTTAGCTTTTTAGCTTCTTGGGTCGAACAGCGGATCAAATACCATGGCAACGATAACCCTACAGGATAAGAAGCTGCCTCCTAAGAAGCCCGCGCTTGGTTTTTCCCTGATGGAGGTGATGGTGGCAATCGGCGTGGTCGGGATGCTGGTGGTCACCATCTTGTCCGTGTTTCACTTCGCACTCAAAACGGTGGCGGAGAACAAAGCCCGCACCGGCGCGGTCACCCTGGCGGAAGAACGGATTGAACTGGTGCGCAACCTCCCCTATGACTCCGTCGGCGTTATCGGCGGCATCCCCAGCGGGTCGTTAGCGCCGCTCCAAACCACGCTGCTGAACAATGTCAGCTACACCATCAGCGTCCAGGCGGTCTACATTGACGATCCCTTTGACGGCACCGTCGGCGGCAACCCCGCCGACCTGCTCGGCAACGACTACAAAAAAGTGCGGGTCGCCGTGAGTTGGACGGGACATTTTGGCCCTAAAACGTACGTCACCATCACGAGCTTGACGCCGCGCGGCATTGAAACCAACGCCGGCGGCGGGACATTGTCGCTCTTGGTCTTTGACGCCAACGGGGTGCCGGTGCCGCAAGCCACCCTGACGGTGGCCAACGCCAGCCTCACCCCGCCGATTAACCTGACGGTGGAAACCAACGACCAAGGCCGGTACCTCTTGCCGGGCGCGCCCGCCTCCATCAACCGCTACCGCATCGCCGCCACGAAAGCGGGTTACAGCCTGGACCAAACCTGCGCGATTGACGCGGCGGGCAATACCTGCACCGCGACGGAAGGCAACCCGACGCCAACCAAACCCCACGCCACGGTGGTGGCGGGCGAACTCACCGAGGTCGCGCTGGCGATTGACCGCGTCTCCACGCTCGTGGTCAACACGATCCGCCAATCCACCCCGGGTGAGTGGGCGGTCAACACCGGCGGCGGAAGCTTTGACCAAGACAATCCGGCCCCGGCGGTCTGCCCCAACGGCAATTACCTGTTTGTCTGGCGCGACTACCGCCAAAATAACAATCCCCGGATTTACGCCCAGCAGTATGACGCGAACAAAAATCCGGTGTGGAATCCCGATCTGGCGCTGACCGCGTCGAATAACCAAAACAACCCGGATGTCGCCGTTGACGCGGAGTGCCACATCTACGTCGCCTGGAACGACGACCGCAACGGCAACCAGGACATTTACTTCGACCGGTATACCGCGACCGGGACGGACGCCTGGGGCGGGGCAAAAAAAGTCAACGTCGCGGCCCAAAATGCCGACCAGACCTTCCCCCAGGTGGTGGTGAACGCCAGCGCAACGGCCGAGTACCTGGTCTGGCAAGACGCCAGCGCCGACGCCGGCGACATCTATGCCCGGAAATTCGATCCGGCGGGCACCGTCGTGTGGGCGAGCGAGGTAAGAATCAACTCCGACATCGGCACCGCGACGCAGTCGCTGCCGGCCGTCGCGCTGGACGCCGACGAAAACCTCCTCTTCCTGTGGCACGACAACCGGAACGGGAACAACGACATCTTCGCCCAAAAATTCTCCCCGGACGGCGTGCGCCTCTGGTCGCCGGACAAGCGGATGAATACGGACAGCGGCGCGAGTGAGCAAATTATCCCCGCGTTCGCTCTCGGCGGCGCCGGAACGATCTCTGCCGTCTGGGAAGACTACCGCAACGGTAACGCCGACGTCTATGCCCAGCGCTACGATGCCAACGGTACGCCGCGGTGGGGACAGGACGTACGCGTCAACGGCGACGCCGGCACATCCGCGCAGGGTGACCCATCGATTGCCAGCGCCGGCGACGGCACGATCTGGATCGTCTGGGAAGACAACCGCAACGGCACCAACGACATCTACCTGCAAAAACTCGCTACCAGCGGCGAAAAGTTGCTCCCCGCCGACGTGCGAGTGAATGGTGGTACGGCGGGCGAACAGGAAAATCCGGAACTGATCATCAGCCCGTCGGGCAAGCCCGTGGTGATCTGGCAAGACAACGGGTCCGGCAACTACGACATTCGGGCGGCAATCTATGACACCGATCCGCAGACCATCACGCCCGTTGGCAGCGTCACGTTCTTTTTGACCGGGGCCAAACGCATCGGCGAAAACCCAATCCTCCTGAAATATTCCCAATCGCACACCACCGGCGAGAACGGCCAGCTCACGATTCCCGGCCTGGAATGGGACACCTATGGCATAACCCCGGTCGGTTACGCCATCCGGCGGGCCGAGCCGAATATCCCCGTGGCGTTGGCGCCCAATACCACGCTGACGGTAACCTTGAATCTGCAATAGACATGCGCTATCGACATTTCGAAATATCGAAATATCGAAATCTTCGTCCCGGTATGTCGCTGATGGAGATCGTGGTGGCCGTGGCAATTTTCACCATCGCGTCGCTCATCGTGGCCGGCTACATTACCCAAGGCTATCGCGTCAACCGTTTCGCCGTCCAGCAGGCCGACGCGATTGAACACACGCGCAAAGCGATGGACGCGATGGTGCGCGAAATCCGCGAGGCCACCTTTTCCGAAATCGGCAACTACCCGGTGGCGGCGGCCGGCAACGCCGCGTTCACCTTTTACAGCGACATTGACGTGGACACGGTGGTCGAGCGGGTGCGGTATTTTCTGGACGGCGCGAGCTTTAAAAAAGGCGTGATTGAACCCAGCGGCAATCCCCTCGCCTACCCGCCGCAAAACGAGGCCGTCATCGAGCTTTCCCCCTACGTGCGCAACGGCGTCCAACCCGTCTTTTACTACTACGACGGCAACTACGCCGGCACGTCAACGCCCCTCCTCACCCCGGCTGACCCCAACCTCGTCAAACTCCTGGAGGTGCGGCTGCGGTTAAACGTCAACCCCGCCGAGGCGCCCGAGGACTTCATCCTCAAAAGCTTCATCCAGATCCGGAATTTGAAAGAGAACCTATGACCGTTTGGCATTTCGATATTTCGATATTTCGATATCGCCCGTCGGGGTCGGTGTTGGTGGCGACGCTGGTGTTTTCGTTCATTTTCCTCATGCTCGCCGGCGGGCTGCTCGGGTTTGTCAACCAGCAACGCAAGTTAAGCGTCTCGCGCCAAAATCAAGTCACGGCGCTCCAAATCGCCGAGGCCGGCGCCAACTACTACCGGTGGCACCTCGCCCACGCCCCCACGGACTATGCCGACGGCAGCGGGCAAACCGGCTGCAATCCGTGCGGGCCGTATGTCCACCCCTACACCGACCCGTCCGGCGCCGTCATCGGACAGTTCAGTTTGCTCATCCATCCGCCGGGCATCGGCTCCACCATCGTCAAAATCAAATCCACCGGCAGCACGACGCAAAACCCCCAACTCCAACGCCACGTGGTCGTGCGCTACGGCCGTCCGTCGTGGGCGCGGTTCGCGGCGCTCGCCAATGCCGACTTGCGCTTTGGCTCCGGCACCACGGTCCAAGGGCCGCTGCACTCCAACGGCGGCATCCGCTTTGACGGCGTGGCGTACAACCTCGTCACCAGCGCCCGCCAAACGTACGACGATCCGGATTCTGATGCGTGCACCGTGAACTCGTGGGCCGTGCACACCTGCCTGAGCCCGGCCGACCCAGCGCCGCTGACCCCCCTGCCGCAACGGCTGAACGTGTTTACCGCCGGCCGCGAGTTTCCCGTCCCCGGCGTCAACTTCGACGCCATCACGGTTGACTTGAACCAAATGCAAAGCGCCGCCCAGGCCAACGGCTTATTCCTCAACAGCTCCGGTCAAGCCGGTTGGCACGTCCAATTTTTAGGCAACGGCACGCTGCGCTACCGTCGCGTCAGAACCACCCGCATCTGTTCCGGCGGCGGTTATACGGTACCGGTCGGCGACACCTACGCCTACCAAGGCAACTGGACTACCGTCAACATGCCGGCCAATGGTATAATTTTTGTCAAAGACAACGCCTGGGTGGACGGCTCGGTGTCCAACGGTCGCGCGACATTAGTCGCGGCGAAAGACCCGCTCGCGTCGGGCAATGCCACCATCTGGATCAACAACGACCTGCTCTACGGCGCCAATGACGGCAGTTCGGCGATTGGTTTGATTGCCCAAAAAGATCTCTCGGTCGGACTCTTCAGCGAGGATAATTTGGAAATTGACGCCGCGCTGATCGCCAAAACCGGCCGGGTGGGCCGGCCATACTACCCGTCCTGGTGCAATTCGACCTACTACATCCGCACCACCATCACGGTGTACGGGACGCTGGCCACGAACCGGCGCTACGGTTTCGCCTGGGGCTGTCCGGCGTTTTGCTCCGGGTACGTCAACCGCAACCTTAACTTTGACAGCAACCTCACCTATGCTCCGCCGCCCTCGTTTCCCACCGCGGGCGAGTACGAATTCATCTCGTGGTCCGAGATCACCGCGGCAGAAAGCTACTGACGGTGAATCATGAATCTGGAATTAGGAATTGTGAATGAGGGATATTTCCGAGTTGCTGCCATTGATGGCAACATTCCTGATTCCTAATTCATTATTCCTGATGCACCGCAACGATGCTCACCATCCCTGAACAATCGCTGTTTGGTTTGGACATCAGCCAGTCAAAGTTGCGGCTGGCGCAGGTGCAAACCCACCGCCGCAAAAAGACCATCACGACGCTGCGCGAGCTGGCGGTGCCGGACGGCGTGATTGTCGAGGGCAGCGTCGCGGACGTCGCGGCCCTCACCCAACTGGTTTCCGCCATGTACCGCGGCCACCACCGCGGCGAACGCCCCGCCGGCAATGGAGTCATCAGCGTGCTGCCGGAGAGCAAAACCTTTATCAAGCTGATCACGATCGGCGGCCCGGCCTCGGCCCCGATCGTTCCCCTCCTCGAGGAGGAAATTCCGCGCCACATCCCGCTGCCGCTCGAGGACCTCTACTACGATTGGCAGGCCATTGGTCCGGCCACTCACGGTAAACAATCGATACTGGTGGGCGCGGCCCCGCGCGCCTTGGTGGACAGCTACCTGACCGTGCTGCGCGGGGCGGGGTTGGTTCCTTTTGCGCTCGAAATTGAAGCGGTCGCCATCACGCGGTGCCTCTTGCCGTGGGAGGGAATTTCGGCCTCCGAATCGCTGATGATTATTGACATTGGCGCCGCCCGCACCGGACTGATCGTGACGCGAGGCGGCGTCATTCAGTTCACGGTCAGCTTGCCCATCTCCGGGGTCAAAATCACCCACCAGATTGCGGCCACGCTCAATATCAGTCTGGCGGAAGCCGAGCAGTCCAAAATTGTCTGCGGGTTGGACGACGAGCGCTGCCGGGGAGCGTTGCGCCGGGTGCTGGACGGAACGCTGGATGAGCTGACGCGAAAAATTGAAGCGGCGATCAGTTTCTACGCCGAAAATTACGCCGGCCACCCGCCGATTACGGCGCTCGTCCTCACGGGCGGCGGCGCCAACTTCATCCACATCGAACGCGTGCTGTCGGAAAAACTCCGGCTGCCCGTGACGATCGCCAATCCCCTGACCAACGTGACGCTGCCCAACGCTCACCCGCAGAAAAGCGCGCTGCAATCCCATGTCACCGCGATTGGCCTGGCGCTCCGGGGCACCCAGCATGATGGCGTGATATAAAATTCCAAACTCCAAGCACCAAACCTGCCTGCCGGCAGGCAGGTTCCAAATACTGCCCCATGACCAAAAAAACAACCTTTAAATTTTGTTTTTGGTAATTGGAATTTGTTTGGAATTTAGGATTTGTGATTTGGAATTTCCGGTTAGTATGATTACCCTCAACCTCATTCCGGCCCGCGACAAGCAGGAGCTGCGGCTGTTGAACCTCTTTTTGGCGTTGAAAAACATCGTGGCGTTGACGCTGGTGGGCGTTATTGCCATCGCCATTGGCTTAATCGCCGCCAAGCTCTTTTTGCAAAACTACTTCACGTATCTGGTAAATTCAAACGTCTTGAACATCGGCATCGGCCGCTTCTCATCCAGGGAAATTCGCGGTTTTAAGCAAACCCTCGGCCGCGTGCAGCAGATTCAAACCGGCTACGTGCCCTGGAGCGAACTGCTGCTCAACCTCAACCGACACGTTGGGCCGGGCGTCACCCTCACCGATCTGACCCTGCAAAACGACGGGAGCGCCACGCTCGTGGGGGTCGCCCAGACGCGGGAAAATTTGCTGCAGTTGCAAACCGCGCTGATTGCCGCGGGGCTGACGCCGCCGTTTGAACTGCCGTTTGCCGTCAAACTCCAACGGGAAAACGTCCGCTTTGATTTGCGCCTCAAGCTGCCCCTGCCGCGGCTGAATGTCCCCTGATATGCCGCGACTCTCCATGCAACGAAAAATTATCCTGACGATCGCCCTGGTGGCGGCCGGCGTCGGGATCATCGTTGGTCTGGTGATGTTGCCCACCATCCGCGAAATTCAGCGCGTCGCCCAGGCGATTCACGCCGAGCGGACGGACTTGGAAATCAAATACCAGCGGGGGCAGCTGATCAAAAAAATCACCGCCGAATTTAACGAAATCAAGCCGGACAAGGATCGGCTGTTTACCCTGTTTGTCCCGGCCAACCGCGAGATTGAAGCATTTATCACCCCGCTGGAACGGCTCGCCGTTCTCCACCAAGTGGAGTTCACCCCGGATCCCCGCGGACTGCAAAACTTTACCGGCCCCGACGCCCCGCTGCCGTTAACCCTGACGCTGCGCGGGAACTTCATCAACGTGCTCAAGTACCTCGTGAGCATGGAACGGCTGCCCGCCTACTTCAACATCTCAACCGTCAGCATCCGGGGAACGAATCCCGACCGCGGTGACGTGGTCATGGCGTTGACCGGACAGGCGTTCCGGCTGCCCTACCAGCCGCCACCGCCGGCGTTGCAGCCCAACGCGACAACCACGACGCCCAACGGGTTAACGCCGGGGCGATAGGACGGATACGACGAATAGGTCTTATAGTACGTATGAAACTTCGCTGGCAATTCCGCCGCCCGCGGACATCAAACCGGATGCGCCGCCGACCGTCGCGCATTTCGCCGCAGGCGCTGTACCTCTCGGTGATTTTTCTTATCGCGGCTGGCTTTGGCCTGGCGGCCTGGAGCATCTACCGCCTGGTTGACCGCACGCTCACCTCGTCAGAAGCGGTGCTGCGCTTGCGCCAAGATGTCGCGCTGGAGACGATTCGCTCGGAAGATTTCACCCGCGCGCTCAAGCACTTCGAAACCAAGCAACGGCAGGCCGAACCCGAAGTCTGGGACCGGCTCAACAACGCCTTCCGTCAGGGCGGGTAATCCCCGTATCCGTCTTATCCGTCC
>CAYJVS010000010.1:13795-15571 GCA_964373635.1 uncultured Gammaproteobacteria bacterium | reverse complement strand
TCGAGTAGGGGATCCTCAGAGACTATACGCCGGATACCTCAAATGAACAGGGAACTTATTTAGGTTGAGTGAGGTAATGATATAGTCCGAACTTCATGGCGACATAGGAGAGACAAGTAAGACTGGGTAAATCTTGTCCAGCGTAACAACTAAGTAGATACCCCAGTAGTCCGCGCTGTAAACGATGATCACTGGGCATTGGCAGTATCGACCCTGCCAGTGCCGTCTACCTAAGCTAACGCGTTAAGTGATCCGCCTGGGGAGTACGGTCGCAAGACTAAAACTCAAAGGAATTGACGGGGACCCGCACAAGCGGTGGAGCATGTGGTTCAATTCGATGGTAAGCGAAGAACCTTACCAAGGCTTGACATGTCTGGAACGTCCCGGAAACGGGGCCGTGCCCGCAAGGGAGCCAGAACACAGGTGCTGCATGGTTGTCGTCAGCTCGTGCTGTGAAGTGTACCGTTAAGTCGGGTAACGAGCGCAACCCTCATTCCGTGTTACTTTTTCACGGGAAACTGCCTGCGTATAGCAGGAGGAAGGTGGGGATGACGTCAAATCAGCATGGCCCTTACGCCTTGGGCTACACACGTGCTACAATGGCCGGCACAATGGGTTGCTAAGCGGTAACGCGGAGCCAATCCCATCAAATCCGGTCTCAGTTCAGATTGAGGTCTGCAACCCGACCTCATGAAGTCGGAATCGCTAGTAACCGCGTATCAGCCTCGGCGCGGTGAATACGTTCTCGGGTCTTGTACACACCAATGAAATGCGCCCGGCAGTTTATCAGACCAAATGGTTGAAATCCATCCCTCTGTTTCCCGGACAGAGCGTAGCATAAGACAGTCTTGAGCCGTGAGGTGAAAAGATGAAGGGTCTGATTGCAAATCGCAGCCCAAATATCCAGAGAGGCGGCCGATCCATGAAGCGGTGTGCATGGGGAAGGCCAAGGTCTAAACCTCATTTGGGATGCGAGGAATGGTCTGGTAAATGACCCGGGGAGATCTCTATGGCACAATGAAGCGTTACGCATCATAGAGAAGTCAGCAGCGTCATAGTAGTCTCCCGATGATCATCGGGAGACGAAGGACAAAACCTTACGATGCATCGGAAAGGACTCGCACCCGATTACCTTGTTGGTTTCACCGACGGTGAAGGAAGTTTCCGCGTCTTTATCCGAAACCCAGAAAAGCCAACGTGGAATACTCGGGTTGAGTGTCATTACTACGTGAAGCTTAGAGAAGACGATATCGGCGTCCTAAAGAAGATCAAACGATTCTTCGGCTTGGGGAGGATATCATTTCAGAAGGAATACCGAGAGAACCAAAGGGACAACTATCGGTATCAGGTATCAAATTTATCTGATCTGCGAAGCGTGATCATACCTTTCTTCTGGAAATATCCCCTGCAAAGCAAGAAGAAACGAGATTTCGAACTGTTGTGCAGAATCGTTGATATGGTAACGCGCAAACTTCATCGGACGCCGCACGGATTACGCCTGATAAAGCTATTGAGAGCGAAGATGCATCTCTAGGGGCTCGCTGGATGCGGGAAATCCGCCCGTCCAGTGGGAACGCAACGCCACGCTTAGGTGATTGCATTCGCCCGTCACGTCAAGGGAGCCGGTAGCACCCGAAGCCCCACGTTCGTGGGTTCAAGGTGAGACTGGTGACAGGGACGAAGTCGTTGGGGCAAACTGCCCGTTGCGACCTTCCCGAGTAATCGGGATGTAAAATCTAACTGTATCGGTGGAGCCCTCCTCTCCGTTATCATGGT
>CAYJVS010000010.1:0-13695 GCA_964373635.1 uncultured Gammaproteobacteria bacterium | reverse complement strand
ATCGGGATGTAAAATCTAACTGTATCGGTGGAGCCCTCCTCTCCGTTATCATGGTAGAATGGAGGCATGAAGGTAATACCGAGGGAAGTCGTCCTGCAGTCGCGGGATTGACCCCGTAGAGACTACACGTTGGCCCCGCCTACGTTCGCTGCGCGAACTTCGGCGGGCAAGCCCCTCAGGTTGAGAGAGCGTGGGGCCTGCCCACCGTAGCTTGAGCGTAGCGAAAGCGGAGGTGGGTGAAGATATAGTCCATGCCCGTGGAAACACTGGGAACAACATGAACAAGGCACCGGTAGCGGAAGCTGTCGGTGGATCACCTCCTTTCTAGGGAGTATACGGTGCTGCTTTCAACCTCGCGTTGGAAGCAACCATCCAGTCGGTCCGTTCGTGCTTACCATAGCGGAGCGCGAGCGGATACAAAGTGGAATTGACCGGCCGTTCCTACCACGTTTCAGGGGTCAAAAAAAATCGCCGTATGGCGGTTTTTTTGTTCGGTGTGTTCGTAGTGCTATTTGTGCGTTTAAAGTAACGACGGTATGATTTGCCCATGATTACCTCCGCCAACAAGGTCGCGAAAAATTCGGTAATTACCACCAACCTCTGCGTTATCGGTTCCGGACCAGCGGGGTTGTCGCTGGCGTTGGAGTTTCAAGACCGTAGCCAAAAAATCTGCATGCTGGAAGGCGGCGACCGGGAGCCGAACCCGGAGGCGCAAGCGCTCTACGATGTGGAAACCAACGGATTGCCCGTTTCGCCCACGTCGCGGCTGCGCGTGCTGGGCGGTACCGGTAAGTCCTGGAAAGGACTGTGGAAGCCGCACGACGAGATTGATTTTCAGCTGCGCTCATGGATCCCCTCCTCCGGCTGGCCGATTTCCCAGGCGGCGCTGCAACCTTACTACGGGCGGGCGGCTCAACTTTTTCATGGGCCGACACCGACGGACTATCCCGCCACCGGTGAACTCAATACCGAAAAACTTACCACGTCTTGCATGTTTCGGTTGGCTGAAAAAGATTTGGATCTGGCGGCAAGCTACCGGACGGTCCTGGAACAAGCGAAAAATATCTCGGTGTACGTCAACGCCAACGTCGTCAAGCTGGAGAATGACGGGCAGGGGCCGATAGTGAAAGCCGTAAGGGTCAAAACGCTTGACGGCAACGAGTTTACCGTCACGGCCAATCAGTTTGTCCTCGCTGGCGGCGGGATTGAGAACGCGCGGCTGCTGCTGCATTCGCGTCTCGGTAACGACAACGTGGGATGCTTTTACCAGGATCACCCGAAGGGAGTTGCCGGCGTGCTGACGACGGCCAAACCGGTGCGATGGCCAATGTACTGGGGAACGGCACAAGGGCACTGGTGGATGAAGGCCGGATTGCGGTTGGCTGATGCCGTGCAAGAGCGCGAGCAGATTTTGAACAGCTTCATCACGCTGGAACCCGAGATCGGCAAGCTCGGTAAGCTCGGGAAGAAGTACCTGGGGGTAGTACCAGCGACCCGAACCGTGCGCGTCCGTAATTACTTAGAACAAGCGCCGGTTAGAAATAACCGCGTGACGTTGAGTGAAAAGCGGGACCGCTTCGGCAACCCGCTGGCGAAAGTTGCCTGGTCGTTGTCCGAGTTGGATAAAAAAACAATCGTGGCGTTCCACCGTATTCTCAAAGAAGAGTTTACCCAGCGCGGCATCGGCGAATTTCACAGCCCGCTGCTGCCGGACAGTGGGAAAGAATTCCCGACATTCACCGATGCGTCGCACCACATGGGCACGACCCGTATGGGCGCAGACCCGCGCAATTCCGTCGTGGACGCCAATTGCCGACTCCACGGCGTGGACAATGTCTTTATCGCCGGCAGCTCGGTGTTTCCCACCAGCGGCTACGCCAATCCCAATGCCACGATTGTCGCCTTGGCGATTCGCTTGGCGGATTATATCAAGGGGGTATAAGACTGTTCCACCTTATCCGATTAAGGTTTTCACAGGAAAACCATGGAGTTTGCAGCGAACAACTACGCGTTCATCGATAGCCAGAATCTAAACCTTGGCGTACGAAGCCAAGGGTGGATCTTGGATTTTGCTCGTTTTCGGGTGTACCCGCGGGACAAGTACCGCGTTACCAAGGCGTTCCTGTTTATCGGTTATGTCGCGGGCAACGAATCAAAATACGGCTCTTCTCTATTCGTAGTGGGAACCCGCAAACATCGGGTTCAGCGGGGAGAGCTGAAATGGGAGCTTCCCTTTGACGAGGTAGATCATGGTGATGAAGTTCTCGACGTTCGGGAATCCTCTCGCACGACGCTTGATAGTTTGGATGACGCTGTTCGTTCCTTCCACTTTCCCATTGGAAATGCGACGGTCGAAGTACCGAAGAACTCCCGCCCAGTGTCGCTTGATTGTTTTCGCGGCCTCGATCATCGGCGGGATGCGTGAATGGGTGACCCAGTAGTACCACCGCTGGAGCGCGGGTTCTGCATCATCGAGATTCCGGAGGGCGAAGACCTCATTGAACGCGAGCTTCATACGGTACCCTTGAGCGGTGCGGCAGTGCCGCAGGGACAGCGAGGCGATCACTGCCTGTTGTTGATCAGTTGCGGTCTTGGGATTATGGAGCCACGCGTACCGCGTCCGCTTGAGTTCGGGCATGCTCCGCTGCTCCTCGCGGCGCACCGCATCGAGCGCCTCGTTGACGATCTTTGCCACATGGAAGCGATCGAAGGTGATCTGGGCATTCGGGAGGTGCTGCCCCACGCCATTGATGAATGCTGGGGAGAGGTCGATGACCGCATCGCTCACCTGTTCGGGATCGCCACCATGGAGGCGGATATCCTCGGAAAATCGCTCAACGGTGGGAGCATCCTTCCCCGGGGTGACGAAAAGCACGCGATCCGCATCGAGGTCGGAACAGACGGTGACGTAGTCGTGCCCTTTCGCGCGGGAGGTCTCATCAATGCCGACGGTTCGGACATCCGACATATCCACGCGATCCCGGGCCTCGGCGACGTAGTGTTGGATGATACGCATGAGTCGGGTGTCGTATTCTCCCGTGACCTGTTCGAGGACGAGCAGCGGCATGGCTTGGGCGAGGTGGATGATGAACGACTCAAAGAGGAGGGTGAACCCCGAGCCCGGACGCGCCCACGGCACCGGCACCGTCGTCGTCTTCCCGCAGTGGTCGCACCGGATGCGCGGAACCGCGGCGCGGAGGTAGGTCTCGTACTGGAAGAAATTCAGATGGCGCCACACCCGTTCTCGATGGTCGTGGACACCGCGGGCATCGTGACAGCCCGGACACGGGAAGGATGCGCCCGCGGGATACGCCACCGTGATATCGAGGCGCCCATCGTCCTGGGAAAAGAAGATCTCCTTGACCGTCCAGGGAGCACGAAGTCCGAGTGCTTGTTGGAAGATAGAGAGGTGGTATGAGGTATTGAACATACGTGAGGAACGATGATGAATGATACTCTTTCCTCGAGTATACCAGAAACCTCACGGATTCCCACCATGGATAGAGAAGAGCCACCTTATTCGGTAAGGTTTTTCACTGCAGAGCCGATCGGTGTTTCGGTAAGGTGATTAAATTGCTTGACACGGGTGTATTGGGTTGATCTTCATAAACCAAAAAATGTTGGTTTACCAAGGCAGAAACTGCGAATCGGTATGATGACAATAAGCAAATTTTCTCACCGTTGGGCCAAAAAGTCAACCCCGGGTTTACGCGAGAACGCGGACGCGCCCTCGAACTTTCCAGTTTGGGGTTTTTCTTTATTTTGACAGCACGGGAAGTATCGGCAGACTTGGCCTCAACGAAGCGAAGGGGTACGGATTTTAGGGAGTATGCTTCCGCCGGTAGACTTGGAGCGTTTGCCAGCGTTCGGCGGGAGCGTACAGGTCCGCGATGGCGGCCAAAAACGCTTGGCGGTAGGGGAAATCGGTGTCACCCACCAGCACGCGGTCAGCGCGGGCCCGTTGCAGTCTTGCGACCAAGTCTTGGAGGTGCCAATCAAAGACCACGTCAATCCGGTCATAGAGGGGAAAGAGGTTGGCGCGGCGGGAAAGCAAGAGGAGCTGTCCGTCGTTGTCGTGCGCCAGCGGCGGCCGCGCGCCCGGGGGAAACTCGCGGGCGAGTCGCGCGGCATCAGCCGCCAGTTCCGGGGTGGTAGCTACCGGCTGCAAGCGCGCGATAACGCCGCGGTAGTCGCGCTTGCTGAATTCCACGGGCAGTTTCAAAACCACGAGCGAACCAACCAACACCAACAGTGAAACCCACGCCGCGGCAGTCCAGCGTTCAGTTCGGGGGGGCAATGCCGCGCGGCGGAAGGCCACGGAAAAACCGTACAGAATGATCAAGACCAACGGTACCGTCACCGGGTACAGGTAGCTCCACGCCGAGTTGCCGACATAGTACGCCAGCGACAATATGCCGTAGCCGGTGAGAAACACCAACGGCCAGTCAAGCGGTTGGCGCGCGGCCATCCGGCGCGCGATGGCCAGCGCGGCAACCAAATACGCCACGACAAAAACTTCAAACAGACCGACGGCCGGCAGCGGCAGTTTGGCTAAACCGCTGGAGTATACGTTCATCGCGTCAAAAATCACGCTCCAGTTCGGCCAGCTGCCGTAGACCAACCGATTGGCCAGCGTGACAACACCCGCCACCGCGGCGACATAGCCAATTTGCCGCGCGACCACCCCAACGCCGCGCTTGACGCGAACGAACACCGCTTGAGACGGTCGCGTCAATTCATGGATAACCACGGTGGCAACCACGGCCAGGAGCGCGGCCGCGCCGGCATCAAGATTCCACAGCGCGCCAATGCCCGCCAGTTGCAACGGCAGATCGCGCCGCCACCACGGCAGCCGGGTTAAAACCCGCCGGCTCCACCACAAAACACCCGCGGCAACCACCACAAACCAACCGTGCCGGTAGGACGTGGTGCCCGGGTAGCTGTAGGGGGAAAGAAACGGCCCACCCTGGATCAGAAACGCGGTGGCCACCGCGGCCAATGTTCCCAAGGCGGCAAGTATGCGAGACAACAACCAGCGGCGGATGAACCCATACAAGCCGAGAAAAAAAACGAAATACATCAAGGCCAAGACCAGGGAAAAACTGGCGTAGCTCATCGGCAAAAAGCGAAACAGCGCCAACGTCACGTACATATTGAGCACCCCGTACTGATTGCCCGTTTCATAGAGAAAGGGCTTGCCGGCGAACGCGTCGCTGACGGTGGCGGTGACGTGGTTGTAATGGCTTTCCTGATAGGGAAACGACGGATCAAAAATCAGCGCCGCCAGCACTACTGGCAGCCAAGGCTCAAGGCGCTTGAGCCATCGCGGGTCAAGGTTTGCCCGCCACCACGCCAAACTCCCGTTGCGCCACCGCCACGCCAACAACCCAAAGACCCCAAGACTCACCGCCAGCGCCACTCGAACCGCGTACAGCCGTTTGGTCAACAGCAGCCACAGCGCGTGTAAAAGGCCGCGGCGTTCCAGATACGCGGCCAGAAACTGGATACTGGAAATTATCGCTGACCACTGCAACCAGGCCGCCAACCCAACGGCTACCGCGCCTAGTGCGAGAACGCCCGCTGCCAGCAGCCGCCAGTGTCGCCGCTGTATCCTCGCCATGGCCACGAACATTCGCTCGACCCACGGGTAACAAACAACGGCGACCAGCGGAACCACCAGATACGCCAAAAGATACAGCGGCTGTTCATACGGCTCGGGCAAAATTTCAAAGGTGGAAAGTTTGTGGCTCACCACCGAACGGTCCACGGGCAAAACATGATCCTGCAGCCAGCGGGCGACGGCAAAATACGCCCCCGTGGACAAGCCCAGCGCCGCTACCAGGGGCGGCCACCGCAGTGCCAGAAGGAAACTTCGAATGGCGCGCATATTGCTTACCCAAGCTTACCGCGAGAACGTGAATGTCACAACGTGGTCGCCCGCCGGCACCAGCACCGCTTGGTTGACGTACCGCGCGCGAAAAATTTCTGTCGGCGTCCCGTCCACGGTTGCCTGCCAGCCCGGCAGAAAATTTTGGCCAAACACGAACAGCCGCGGCGCGTCGGTGGTCACCCGGAAACGGTACGCGGCGTTTTTCTCCTCTACCAGCGTCCACGCGGCTTGGCCTTCCCGCACCTCGGGACAACGGTCACATTCCACCAAAGTCTTCCCTTGGCCAATCGCGGTTAAATTCTTTTTCCACGACTCGGCCTCGGACAGCGGCGGGGAAAATTCCGCTCGGCTAGTGACGAAATACCGCGGGCGCACATTGGCGACCTCATACAAGTACAACGGAATGCGATAGTCGGTTGCTTCCCACCGGAGGACTTCGGTCAGCGCGGGATGATCAAACGGGTAGGCGGAAATCAGATAGCGGACGTTGTAGGCGCCAAGCACCGGCAGACGGTCCAAAAACAAACGCTGCTTTTCGGCCAGCGAGATTTTATGGGCGGATAAATTTTCAAAATTGCCCACGGCGCGACTGCTGCCCAGGTAACTTAACAGCCGCGCGTGGCGGCGATCCATCAAGTTGTCGTAGTAATCAAAGGCAGCAATGCCGTACCACGGGCCCAGGTTAGGCTGCAGGACGTTTCGGTGCAACGCGACGTTGGCTTCCGGCTGAAAGCCGTACACCGCATCAAGCCGGTCAAACACCGTGAAGCCGGACAAAAAAGTGAACACCCGGAAATCTTGGGTCGGTTGTTGTTGGAACCATTGCACCGGCGGAGGAACATCGGCAAACTGTGCGGCGGAAACCGTGGGCAGCGTCGGCAGCGCCACCAAAAACACGTTGGCAAAACCTACCGCCACGCTGGCGGCGGCAAAGCGCGCTGGTCCCAGCCGATTCCGGCGCGACACCGCGTACAGACCTACCATCAGCGACCCCAGGGAAACGGCTACCGGCCACGAAGTCAGGCTGGTTTCTGTTCGCACCTCGGTAATGATGTTGGCAAGTAAGCGGTGGTAGTGCTCTTTGGGCAGCCGCGAGGTTTGGGCAAAGCGGTGGCGGTCAAAATATGCGGTGGCTTGCCGGACGAACCAGGGTTCAAGCCGCACCGCCGCCGCGGTCCAGACCGCGACCGCGATCGTCAGCCCCACGCTCGCCTGAAACAACCGTAAAAAAATTTTTTCCGCGCGAGCGGACAGCGGCTGCTGGAGCATCCGGGTAAACCCGTGGGCGGAAACCACCAGCAAGGCTAAAAACCCCACGTGCATCCAGCGCGACAGCGCCCGAAATTGATTAAAAAACGGCAGCTGGTTATAAAGCCACGCCAAGGGGGGAAACCGCAGCGAAAGCAACAGACAAAACCCAAGTACGAGGGTAAAAAACCAGACGCGGCCGCGTGGACGCGGGGCCCAGGCGTAGACCAAAAATACCCAGGGCAAAACCCCGAGATACAAAAACCCTTTGATGCCGGTGACGCCGGGGACCGTCAACTCCGGAAACACCGTGGAGAGCAGATCGAGCGGCCCAATCGCCCCGCCCTGGGCTTCGCGGAAGCTCACCCCTTCAAACCGCACGGCAAAGCCTTGCGCCCAACGGAAAAGTTCAACTTGGCGGAAACCCAACCCGACCGCGAGGGCGATCATGACCAAGGCACCGCCGATGACCAAGCCGCGTTGGCGACGAACTGCAGTGCGCCATTGTTGCCACTCAAGCACTAACGCCCACGCCACAGTCGCAATCACCGTCTGCACCAAGAGCTGCCAATGGGCGGTCAACAGCACCCGGCCGCCCAGCAGCCCGCCCACCAGCACCGCGGCGACGCGAACCAACCATGACCGCGAACGGGCAAGTACGAGCACCAACCACCACCACGCCGGCACCAAAAAAAACGCGCCGGTCATGGTGAAGTTCGCGGCCCACGTCGCGTGCGCCGAGATCCACGGCAGGATCAAACCAACAAACAAGGCTGCTGCCGCCGGTAAGCCCAGCGCTAAAACCAGTTCCAACGAGAAAATCGCGAAGAGGGCGTAGTTGACGGCCGTCAAGAAAGCGTACGCCGGGATCGGATCAACCAAACGGTAGACCAGCTGGTGGAGCGGCGAGAAAAACCCGCCCATCAGGCTGGCGGCCGTGGGAAAGCCGGACATGACGTGCGGATTCCACCCGAACGAGTCGCCCGACTGGAGCGACTGATGGAAAAACTTGAGCGCCGGGTACAGCTGCGTCACCGCGTCGCCGTCGGCAAAGGCGCGGCCAAAAAAAAGCACCGGGGCAAAAAAAATCAGCGCCGGCAGCAGGAGGAGCGGGTACAGTTTCAGCCGCAGACGCAAAGACTGGCTCATACGATGCGCCGCTCCCCGATCGGCAAAATAAACCGGCCGCCGCGATGGCGGAAAACACGCTCTTTTTCCATCACGACCGGGAGGTAATTCCACGCCAAAAGGAAATAAGCGTCCGGCGGATCCTGCCGGGACGTGACGACGTGAACGATCGGGAGGTGTTGCCCAGGGGTATAGAGGCCAATCTTTGACGGCAGCTCCTCGGTGGCGTGGATCAAAAATTCCGGACCGATCCCGAAGTAATTGAGCAGCGTATTGCCGCGGGCCGGAGCGCCGTACGCGGCCAGACGCTTTCCCTGCCGCTTTTGCTGCTGCAAAAACGCCATGACCTCGGCTTTCAACGCCGCGATCCTCCGGGCTAAGGTTTGGTAGGTGCCTAACTCGTGGAGGCCAAGCGCGCGTTCCTTGGCGAGCAGCTGCTCCACACTCGGCCGCGCCGGATGCGCGCCCGGCCGGCCCGCGAACACCCGCAGCGACTGCCCCTGCACCGGGTGGAGCTCGACGTCAAACACCTCCAGGGAAAACCGCGCCAGCGACGCGCGGAGGGGTTGGAGTGATAGGTACATCAGATGCTCATGGTAGATAGAGTCAAAGGCCAGGTTTTCCACCATATCCAGCACATGGGGCGCTTCCAGCACGAAAACGCCGTCATCGTCCAAGAGCGCGTCCACCCCGGCGAGCAAGCCGCGGTGGTCAGCGACGTGGGCCACGACGTTGTTGGCTATGACCAGATCGGCCCGGCCGGACTCGGCGGCGATCTGGCGGGCGACGGCGGCGGAAAAAAATTCCGGCAACGTCGGAATTCCCCGCTGGTTCGCGAGTGTCGCGATATTTTTCGCCGGGTCCACGCCTAGAATCTTGACACCGGCTGGCTTCAGCAAGGCCAGAAAGTGACCGTCGTTTGAGCCGATTTCCACTACAAAACGATCGGGGGCAATAAGAAAACGCTCCACCAGCTGCCGGGCGTAGGCTTGCCAGTGCACGCCCGCCGGCATGCCCGAGGAAAAATAGAGGTAGTCGGAGAACATGACCTCGGGCTTGACCACGTCGGTCAACTGCACCAGGTGGCAGCGGCTGCAAAACTGCGCCCGCAAAGGATAGGCCGGCTCCGGTTGCGTCAGTTGGTCGGGCCGCAAAAACGCGTTGGCCAACGGCTGCTGCCCTAGATCGAGAAACGGCTGAAGGTCACCGGCCGCGCACATGATGCAGCGGGTGACCGGGGCGCAATTGCCGGCCGGCACGCTGGCGCTAGCACCAGCGGCCGTTGGACTGTCGTTCATAGTGCTCCAAAAATCCCGGCTTGAGCCGGATCTGCTTCCACCAGGCGGGATTGGCTTGGTACCAGCGCACCACGTCACTCACCGCTTCTTCCACGCGGTGGAGGCGCGACCAGCCCAGCTCGCGCTGGAGCTTGGCCGAGTCGGGCGCGTAGCGGACGTCACCGCCCGGCCGGTCGTTGACGTGAACTTTGACGTCGTCAAGCCGCAACCCGAGGTGTCCGGTGAGCGCGGTCAAAATCTCCACATTGGTTTTCTCTTCGCCCGAGACATTGTAAACGCTCCCGTCAGGCGCGCCGGCGACAATCAAGTCAATCGCCCGGCAGAAATCTTGCACGTGCAGCCAGCTTCTGACCTGATTGCCCGCGCCGTGCACCGGAATGGGTTTGCCCTCCAACAGATTGGTAATCGCCAAGGGGATGAGTTTTTCCGGGTACTGATAGGGTCCGTAGTTGTTGGATCCCCGCACGATGACGGCGGGAAAGCGGTGGGTGCGCATGTAGGCCGACACCAGCAGGTCAGCGCCGGCTTTGGACGCGGAGTAGGGATTGGAGGGATTCAACGGCGCGGCTTCGCTCGCCGTGCCGGCGGGAATCGAGCCGTAAACTTCGTCGGTGGAGATGTTGATGAAGCGGCCGACCCGGTGGCGCCGCGCGGCTTCAATCAGACAGCGGGTGCCGTCAATGTTGGTCCGCACGAAATGCGTCAAGTTGAAAATGGAACGGTCAACATGCGATTCCGCCGCAAAGTGTATGACCAAGTCAAAGTGATGGGTGCAAAAGAGCCGCTCCAAGAGCGCCTCGTCGCACACGTCGCCCTGGATGAATTGGTAGCGCCGAGTTTCCGCCGGCTGCTGACATTCGCCCTGTTCAATGTCGACGAGATTTTCCGGATTGCCGGCGTACGTCAACAGATCAAGATTCACGATCTGGGCCCGCGGGTGGGCGTGGTAGTAGGCGCGGATGAAGTTGGACCCGATGAACCCCGCGCCCCCCGTCACCAAGACCCGCGCGAATTCTCCCGGATGGTCAATCATGGGCGTAGGGGGAGGTTGCGCCCATACACACCCTGCCGGCCGCGCCTGAGGATCCGCAGCAGGCCTCCCAATGAACGCCAGACCTCGCGGAACGGCTGCAGCCGCGACCCGCGGTAGTCAGTCCAAAAAATCGGCAGCTCCTGCACCTTCCATCCCCGCCGTTCAGCCACATAGACGACCTCGGCTTCAGCCAAAAAACCGTCTTCAAACTGGTGGCGGTAGATGTCGTCGGCGGTTGCGCGACGAAACATCTTGTAGCCATTGACGCGGTCAATCAGCGGCCAGCCAAAAAAAACTTTGGCGCATAGCACGAAGCACCAGCCCAACATGACGCGATGCCACGGCTGCGGCGTGATGATTTTGGCGCCCGGGTACATGCGGCTGCCGATGAGCACGTGGATCTCGGGATGCCGGGAAAAATACTTGAGAAAGGCGGTGACGGCGTCAACGTTGACGCTGCCATCGGCGTCCATCTCCAGCACGAAACTCCCGGATGACTGAAACACCGCATCGCGCACCACCGCGCCGCGACCGCGGTTGGCGGGAAAATCCAGCAGCCGGAGCTTGGGGTATTCGTCGCGTGCCGCGGCCACCATGGCGCAAGTTTGATCCGTGCTGCCGTCGCTGGCAACGATCACCTCGTAGTCGCCGTGGTAGTGGGCGTAGAGATGGTCAAACAGCTGCTTGAGCGTGTTGGGCAGGCGCTCGGCTTCGTTGTAGGCGGGAATGATGATGGATAGTTCCATAATGGACTACCGTGATATCAACTACGCGGATATACCCGCGGATCTATTATGCCGATCTTTGTGCGGATCTGGTTGGTTTGGGTTTATGGTGCGGGAGGTGGATGAAGATGGTTGGGTACTGACCAGCCGCGCGGAGATGTGTTCCAGCCACTCGGTCACCCGCAGCCCATGCGCGATGTCGGTCAGCGGGGTTTTCCCGGTGCGGATGCAATCAACAAAGTGTTCCAGTTCGTTCCGCAACGGTTCGCGGGCTGACACGGACGGCACTTCCGGTTGAACTGACCCCGCGGCGCTTGACGCCGGGTACAACTGCAACGGCGGCCCGCCGCTCCATTCATCAAACACCGCGGATCCCTCGGTGCCAACGATCACGAATCTTCGGGTTTTGATCGGCGCGCGGCAGGCGAGGACCATGGAAAGCGCGATGCGGTCGTCAAAGATCACCGTGCTTGACGCCGTCTCCTCGTGGGGCGCATCAGTCAGGTTAGCGCGTACGCCCGAAGCGTGAGTAATTCGTTGTGGTCGCAACAAATAATCCATCAGCGCCAGTTCATGGGTGGCCGCGTCCCAAAAGACCCCCACATCATCACGCCCCGCGCCAACGTAACAATGTTGTGCCCAGACAAAACGAACCGTCCCCAGCCTACCGGCCTGGAGGCACGCCCGCAAGGCGCGGAGGTAATCATTATAGAGATATTGATGCGCCACCATGAACACCTGGCGGCTGGCGGAAACCGCCGACTGAAGACGGATGGCTTCCGCGCGGGACAACGCCATGGGTTTTTCCACCAGCACGTGCTTGCCCGCCGCCAACGCCTGGCACGCCACCGCCAAATGCGTGGACGCCGGCGTGGCAATGACCACGGCTGAAAGATCAGCAATGTTGAGCAATTCGGCCGGACCCGCGCATTGCCGAACGGTCGGCGGCAGATCGGTCAAGGCGCGCGCCGACTCGCGGGTCCGGCCGCACACCGCGGCAAGCTCCACCCCCGGCAGCGCCGGGAGCAACCGCACGTAGTGGCGCCCAAATTGGCCCACGCCGATCACCCCGAAGCGCAGCGCGGACATAGCTTAACCGTCAATCAACGTAACCCGCACGGTGTCGGCCTCATAGTCGGGCTGGTTGCGGCTTAAACGGCTCACGGCCAACAGCACCGAATCTTGCAAAAATTTCACCGCGTGTACCGTCATCGGCGGCGTGTACACCAGGTCGCCCGGTTCCAGCACCGCGGTTTCCACCGGTCCGCCACCCACGGGCTGTTCATGCCATTCTGCCCGGCCCGAAAGCACATAGCAGTAATGAGCATCCTGCTTATGGTAATGGTTGGAGCGCACCGTGCCCGCCTTGGATGTGATCACTAACACCGCCTGAAACGGCGTGCCATCATCAATAATCCGGCAAATGTCCCCGCGCGCTTCGCGAATCACGGGGAGTTGCGCTTGACGGAAGACCCGCATAGGGGAAAAATATAAAGAATGAAAACGACGAGCGCGTTCAACGGCGGAAGGGTTGCGTCAGCGCCGTGAAGAGCGAATCCGGCAGCCAGCTCGCCACGCGCAGCGCCAAGCCGACCGACCGCGGGTAAAAACTCACGGGACGCGGATGTTCTAACCGGTGGACAATCGCGGCGGCGGCATGATCGGCCGACTGAACAATCCGCAACAACGACGGCGACCGGCGCGGATGATTCCGACCGGTGGCGATGGGCCCGAGCAGAATGACGGAAAACCGCACCGCGCTTTTCCGGTACCGCTGCGCCAGACCGCGAAAGGCCATCGTCAGCCCGGCTTTGCTCGCCGCGTAGCTGACGCCCAACGGATCGGGCCGCAGCGCAAATATGGAGGAAACCGCCACGAACTGCCCGCGGCCCTGGCGCAAAAACCCCGGCAAGAACGCGGCAACCAGGGCCAGCGCGCCGGTCAAATTGGTTTGCAGCACCCCCGCGGCCACGGCAAAATCAAAATCCCCTTCGCAGTCGTGCGGGTAAATGCCGGCGTTTAGCACCACCGCCTCCGGCGCAAAACCGGCGGCATCCAGCGCCGAACTCACCGTCGCGGGAGCGGTCGGATCAGCCAGATCGGCCACCGTGAAGGAGAAATTCGCTCCCAGCTGGTGGCGGAGCAGGGCCAGTCGGTCCGCGGTCCGCGCCACCCCCCAGACCTGATTTCCCCGGGAAACCAGACGGCGGGCGAGCGCTTCCCCAATACCCGAGGTTGTCCCCGTAACTACCAGGCGCATATTGTGGAAATAAACAGTAGCGCTACTCTACCACAAAAAGGCAGCCAAAGCAAGGCCATGCACTCGTTCACCGCATAGTTCACACCTAAAGTTTTGGAAGCGTTACCTAAAAC
>CAYJVS010000009.1:9904-15862 GCA_964373635.1 uncultured Gammaproteobacteria bacterium | reverse complement strand
GGTTCTCCCCCTTGCGAAGGGGGAGTCAGAGGGGGTTGAGTGCGAAGCACTCAAGAGGGAGAGGGGGGTAGTGGGGTTTTGACATGAGCACTTCTTACCGTCCCATGCAGCAAACTGACACCGCCGGTTTTCCCCAAATCATCGTGGTGGATTTGGGCTCGCAGTATTCCCACGTGATCGTGCGCACCTTACGCGAGCTGGGCTACCGCAGCGCGTTGTTATCGCCAGCCAAAGCGGAAAAGCTATTCGCGCGGTACCGTCCTAAAGGCATCATTTGGTCAGGCGGCGCCGCGTGCGTGGGCGACGTCGGCGCGCCGGTCCCGCCCAAAACCCATCTGGGGGAAGTGCCAATCTTGGGCATTTGCCTCGGCATGCAGTACCTCGCCAGCTGGCTGGGCGGCAGCTTGTCCAAACGCGTGTCCAGCAAAGAGTACGGCCCACGTCAGGCTCAAATCAAACGCCGCGACAGCCGGTTGTTTGCCCATGTGCCGGATGGCACGGTGCTGTGCAGCCACGGCGATTCGGTGGCCAAAGTGCCGCCCGGGTTTACCGTGACCGCCGTAACCAATGACTGCCCGGTGTTGGCGATGGAAACTAGCGACGGCCGCCCGATTTATGGCGTGCAGTTTCATCCCGAGGTTACCGTCACCACGCACGGTAAACGTATGTTGAAAAATTTCGTGGCCGGAATCTGCGGCGCCGCTCCTGACTGGAAACCGGCTGACCTGATCGCGGAAATCCGCGATGAAGTTTTAGCCGCGCTGCCGCCGGACGCGCGCGTGGTCCATGGCTTTTCCGGCGGCGTGGATTCCACGGTAATCGCGGCGATCCTGTCGCCGGTCCTGGGCGAACGGTTTTTCGGCCTAACCATTGACGCTGGCCAACTCCGCGAACAGGAACTGGAGCACATCCAGCACGCCGCGCGCGAAGCGGGGGCCAAACAAAATCACATCGTGACCGTACGCGACGAATTGCTCGCCGAGTTGGGCGAAACCACGGACGCGGAGGCCAAACGCCAGGCGTTCAAAACGGTGTACGGCCGCGCCATTGAACGGTTCGCCCAACAGCATGGCGCGACGTGGTTTATCCAAGGGACGCTGGCCACCGACCTGATTGAAGCCGGCAGTCTCGGTGGCGCGAGTTTGATCAAGTCGCACCACAATGTGGGGCTAGAGCTTGAACCCAACCAACTGCACCCGGTCTCGCACCTCTTCAAACATGAGGTGCGCGACCTGGCGCGAACGCTCCAACTCCCCGCGGAGATGGCCGAGCGCATGCCCTTTCCCGGACCCGGGCTGTTGGTGCGCATCTTTGGCATCCCGGTGACAGCGGCGCGACTGGAGCTGCTGCGGCAAGCCGACGCCGTCGCGCACCAGGTGCTCGAAGAAGCCGACGTGCTTGACGAACTGTCGCAGGTGGTGGTGGCGCTCTGCGGCGCGACCACCGTCGGCGTCAAAGGCGACGAACGCGACTACGGCCACCCGGTGGTGGTGCGCGCGATTCGCACCGTGGACTTCATGATCGCCGAGGGCGTGCAGCTGCCGCCCGTCGTGCGCCGCCGGCTGACCGAAAAACTGACCCAAATCCCCGGCATCACCCGCGTCTTTTTCGACGAAACCCCCAAACCGCCGGCAACGATTGAAATGGAGTAAAGCCACGTAGCATCAGTTCACAACTCTGAGTAGCAATAAATTGCTCCCCTCATTTCCCCTCTCCCCTGGTGGCTTGCCCGCCCCGTTAGAAAGTTTCACCCATGATCGCGTTTTCTCATCCTGGGATGCGTTGTTCGGTCGTAGGGCGGGAATGAAACCACACGTTTTCTAACGGGGCCCGCCGTAGCTTCGGCGCAGGCGGGGAGAGGGTCAGGGAGAGGGGTAAGACCGAGAATTGTGGCAATGGTACTCAGGCTTGTAAACTAATACCCCACATAAAACCTGTTCAAGTCCACGAACATAATTCACACTCATTTGGCTTTTCAATCAGTTTATTTCCCAAAAGTTTCTCTTTGTTTCTGCGCCGTCCCTCCCCCACCTCTCCTCCCCCTCCCCATGAGGGAGGGGGAGGATGAAGGAGAGGGTGGCAAGTTTTAGGTAACGCTTCCAAAACTTTAGGTGTGAACTATGCGGTGAACGAGTGCAAAACCTTGACGCTAGCGAGTTAAGAGTGTAACGTGGACTCAAAACCAGCTGGCAATGGGTCAGCTGGAGCCACGTGAGATGCGCTCACGTGGCTGAACATGGTTCCTTGACATTTGTGGAGGATAACCCATGGGGGAAGTACTGCTGACTAAAGCACTTTGCGAACAGTTGAACAAGTTGCAAAAAAAACTCAGTCGCCAAGCACTCCGATGCCTGCGGCGCGGCGATATTCAAGGCTTCAATGCCTTACGGGATCAGGATCCCGGTTGGCGACCCGGCTTCACTGGTAAAAATTTCTCCGACTGGAATCTTGCCGGCGCCAATCTCGAGTATGCTTGGTTCTGCGGGGCGGATCTTTCAAGAGCCAACCTCAAGGGTGCCCGTTTCGCTCATGCCAACTTCATGTTCGCCAACCTCCAGGGCGCGGACTGCGATGGAACCAACTTTCGGTGGGCACACCTCCACCATGCAGATTTCACTGGCGCCAAAATCACCCAGTCCACCGAGGGCCTGCCGATCCATCTGAAGTGATGCGTGGCGCCCAATGTACCTTCTCTCCCCCGGAACGCCGCCACCCTCGAGGCGGTTTTTTATGAGCCATATGATCTCCGACGTTATACGGCTCCCTTGCCGGGCGACTGTTCAGGCACTTGTCTCAGCATCCAATCCGCTCCTCATTGCCTCTTGCCCCAGCCACTTCACTTCCCTTCAATTTCCCTCGACAAAAATTAGTCCAATAGTATATACAATGATACTTCATGGTTTGCAGTTCAGACAAGGGGAGTAGGGGTATAAAATGTGCCCATCATCTCTAGCTATGTTTTAGTACAATAGTATATACAATGATACGAGCATGAAAAAAGGTGAGCGCTCGGGTTTGCGCCCTCACCTTTGTCCGACGCCATCCTCGGCAGCCGCCTACCGCGGATCGTCAACGAACCACGGCGTGGTTTCTCCCGAGCGGATCATGCGGATGACCCGTTCGGCGAGAATCCCGTGCCCTTCCACCATGCGGTCAGGCATCCGGTCCCAGTCGTACCACCGGCAGTGCGGCGGCACCTCGCCCTCGTATTCACAGAGAAAGACCATGGCGACGAATGGCCCGCGCGGTTCCTGGTGCCAGTTGGCGCACCCGACGAACCGTCGGTTTATCAACCGACCGCCCAGAAAGTCTTCAGCGCCGACGCGGCGGTATCCTTCGACACTGGATTCCCCGCGGTTATTCGTACCGGCAAAACCCCACGGCGAGCCTTTGACCGGGTCGGGCGGGTAGGCCTTGCTGTCGGCCGGCCGTTGCGCATAGAGCAGCTGCTGCTTCCCGCGGTACCGCCGCGTCGGAGCCGCCTTCCAGGAGCAGTGCGGCAAATTGAGCAGGGCCTCATAGACCGCTTGCGGCCAGAGCTGGCCGGTCTTGCGAAGTGCCAGGAGGTGCTCAAGATAACGCAAGAATGCCTCCTGATCCGGATGGACTTCTGTTGTGGACAAGGAGCTATCCTCCAAAATTGAAAAAAGAACGACAGAAACAACGGTAAGCCAATATACCACACGATCGAAAACTGTCAAACGCGTGCGTGCAAATGCGGTGGTTGAATACTTCAGCGCCTACAATGTACCCTTCCTTTTCCAGACATAAAGAAACGCCCAACCGCGGTCAGGCGTTCGATCGAGTCGGTGGCCGGCGGCGCTGAAACATTCAGTTCAGCGACGGGTCGCCGGACTCGAAGTCATCGGCAGTGGCCATCTCCCACACGACCTGGGAGGAGTGGACCCGGGCCGGACGCACCACGTAGTTGACGCGGTACGCCCGCTCCTTCGTCTCCACCACCGCGTGGAAGACCACGCCCGCGATGCCGCCGATGCGGGCGTAACGGAACTTCGTCCAGACTTTTCCCTCGTACCAGTCCCCCCGCACGCGCCGTTTCCTCTGACCGCGTTTACACATTGCCTGCGCCGCGTCAAAGAGCACGTCGTGGACGTCGTCGGTCAAAGAGCCTCCGGTCACCATCAGACAATAGACGTGGGACATCTGTCCCTCCTCTTCACTTCGCTTGTGACGGAAAATCCGGGTTGTCAAAGTGCCAATCACTTCGAACCGCAACTCGTCAACACACTCATGCTATCGTGGCTGGGCGGAAAAGTCAAGGGCGGTGGTTCTGACCGTGGATCACCCGCGCCACAGCGCCACCCCGAAAACCGCCAGCGTTGCCAACCCACCGACCAGCGCTACCCGCCACCACAATTGCAGGTACGGTTTGCGGAAATAAGCCGCGACGTAATGGCAGCACGGATGCGCCGGGCTGGCCACGTACCCGGCGTACTGGGCCGCATAGGTCACCGCGGCAATTTGGTAGACGTTGGGAAATCCCGCCACCGCGGGCGCGAGAACCGGAAAGACCGCCGCGACCATCGCGGTTGAAGATCCGATGACCAGACCGGTTAGATAGCCGACAACCACCAAGACTGGCAGCGTCAGCTGGCTCGAGAGCACCGCTTGCGCCCAGGCCTTGAGCCCAGGCAAATTCGCGGTGTAAGCCGAAAGCAACAGGATGAGCGTGAGCGTCACCACCAGGTGCCAGTCCATGGACCGGAGGGCTTGCGTGAGCTGTTGGCGGGTCGGTTTGAGCGCCAAAAATGTTAAACCGACAAACAAAAACGCCCCGCCGGCCACCGCATACGGCACATGGCGCAGTTCGGCCAGCGCCAGAGCTGAAAACAGCACGATAATGGGCAGCGTGAGAACCACCGCGTCGCCCAACCCGATCGGGTCGGGCGACGCATCAGCCGGATTGGCGCGGTTGATGCGCCACGCGTAGTAAACCACGACGGCGACCACCACGATCGTGCCGGGCAAGAGGTAAGAGACGAACCGGAAAAAATCAAGCTGCAGCGTTGAAACCACCAAGAGCAAACTCGCCGACAGCGGCGAAATCAGGTACGACGTGTGCGTGGCCAGATGGTTGACCAACGCGGCGGGAAACGCGCCCAGCCGGTGCTTTCGAGCCACCTCGGCCACCACCGGCGAAACCATGATGGTGCGGCCTTTGACCGGCATCGCGCCCAACAGCAGCGCCGTCGCCACAATCGCCAGCCGGGGATTTTTCAAGTAGCGCGTCCAGTACACCAAGTGATTGGCCATGTTACCTAACACGCGGTACAGACTCCCTACCAACAGCACGGTGGTAAAGAGTACCACCAGTTCAAGATTGGCTCGCGTTAAAAATTTAGCCAGTGGCGCGCCCACATGATCAGGCGTGGCGCGGACGGCCAACGCCAATAACACCAGTAATCCGGCGTTAAGCCACAAATTCAACCGGCGATTCGTGAGGATGTTGCTGGCAGTGGCAGGAACCATGGAAAAGATATGGCGAAGCCACCGGAAATCCGGTGGCGGTGGCAACGACGGGATGAAAAATCGTCAGCCGAGAATCACTGCTCGCGTCCGTGCGCTGCTACCATGCTACGTAGCATGGTAGCAAGAGTGCGTCCATCACTGCTTGAGTCCGGCTGGTTGTTTTGGCGTGGCGGTGTTAATTTTTGCCGCCAAGATAAAATCATTCAACGATAACCCTTCGACGGCATGGGTGGACAGCTTGACGCCAACCCTCCCCCACCCCAGCTCCAGGTCGGGGTGATGGCCTTCGGCCTCGGCCAATTCACCCACGCGGTTGACGAAGGCCAACGCGTCCTTAAAGTTTTTGAATTTCAACTGCCGCGAAATTTCCTTACCGTCGGGTCGCAACTGCCAACCGGGAATTTTCGACATCCTTTCCTCGGCCTGCGCTTTCGTATACGGCGCCACCCCGCCCTCACAGGGAACGCA
>CAYJVS010000009.1:0-9804 GCA_964373635.1 uncultured Gammaproteobacteria bacterium | reverse complement strand
CTTCAGAAACGGTTGCTCCTCCTTGAACGGCCCAATCAGCGCCAGGTTCGTGCGGGTGGGACGGAAAATATCGGCGGCGGTTAGCTGGATATCACCGAGCTTCACCCGCCGCAATTCAGCCAAACGCTGCTCGGGCGTCTTGATTTTCCCGGTCAGCAGCTGCTGCTTGCCGTACCACTCCGCGAGATGCGCCGAATCCTCCAAATCCAGCACGATTTTTCCCGCAATAAAATCCTTGGCGTCGGCAAGCTCTTTGGCCGTGACACCGGCGGCAACCACCATCTGCAGCTCCTGCAAAATCAACTTTATCGCCTGTTCGAGTCTTGACTTGTCCAGTCCCGCCTGCACCACGAACGTTCCCGTATCCTGGTAGAGCGAGGTGGACGCCTTGATGAAGTACGCCAGGCCATGCTTTTCGCGCACGCTGGTAAACAGCCGCGAACTCATGTTGCCGCCCAAAATGACCGACAAGAGCGTCAGGGCGGGCGACCGCTTATGCCCGTACTGGTAGGCCGGAAACCCCAGGCACAGCTGCACTTGTTCGGTCGCCTTGTGCCAGACGATTGCCCGCGGCTTGGTTTGGTGGCCGCGGTAGGCGGCAAAGCGGCCGACCCTGGGGAGCGACTCGGCAGCGGTAAAATGTCGCTTGGTCAGCGCCATCACCTGCCGCTGGTTGAACCGACCCGACAGTGCCACTACCATCCTGCGCGGATCGTAGTGCGTCCGGTAGTGCTGATGGAGCGCGTTGCGCGGCACGGTCTTGATCACCTCGCGCGGCCCGGCAATATTCCAGCCCATTGGGTGCTCCTTACCAAAGACGGCTTCTTCAAATAAGTTCTCGACGTGCATCAAGGGGTTATCCTCGTACATGTTGATTTCCTCGACAATCACCTGGCGCTCTTTCTGTACCTCCGCTGGATCAAACTTCGAATTGCGCACCATGTCCGAAAGAATATCGTACGCCAATTCCAGGTGGTCAGCCGACGCCTTGACGTAGTAGCCGGTGTGGTCCTTGGACGTGTACGCATTATACTCGGCGCCCACCGCGTCAAGCTCTTTGGTCAAATCTAAACTCGTGGGCCGCTTTTGTGTCCCCTTGAACATCAGATGCTCGCAAAAGTGCGAGCTGCCGTTAATGTCTTTGGTCTCGTAGCGTGACCCGACCGGCACCAGCACCAGCAACGTAATCGCGCTCGTCCCCTCCCGCGGCGCGGTAATCAACAACGGCCCGTTGGGGATTTTGGTTTTGTGGTACATATTATTTCCTTTCCTTCAATTCAATTTCCTCTTTAACGTAGTCTAATTTGACCACGAAAATATCAAAGAAACCTTTCTGCCCAAGTATGCCGTACCCGTACTTGGCGATATCGTACGAAAAGCCAACAACCGTTGGGTACTCCCAGCCACCGACCGTAAGCGTGACGCGGTGCAAAAATGCCGCTGCGGTACCGTTGTTATCTTGGATGCCGCCAAAAGTAGTGCGTATGCCGCTCTGAACATCAATACCCAATGCCTCCCCAATTTCGCCATCAAAAATACAAAAATCCGCACCCGAATCAATGAGCGCGGCGTACCGGACACTGTCTTCTCCTCCCACGATTTCGAATGGAATTATTGGCTTGAGGATGCTGGCGCCGAAGAAATCAGACCGCTGGGCGAGCGGAAATCTAAAGTACGGAAATTTCATAGCCCACCGACGCCAATGTAGGGCACGATTTCCGTCGGCACGCGAAAGAGAATGGGCTTGCGGTATCCTTGCGCCACAGCCTGGCCGAGCGCCTCTTTCGCGGTTTTCCCGCTGGCCACGACAGTCCGCTCATCGTCCTGAAGCGCCACCCAAAGCCCTTTATAACGATCGTAAATTTTAGTCCAATCAATTGCCATAGCGCCCTATTGAGAACTCGGGTCAAAACCCGTTCTCCCCCTTACGAAGGGGGAGGTAGAGGGGGTAGATGAAATTTGACATGAACGCTCATTATGTTCCGAATTCCATTATACCAGAATTGCCGCCGATGCCAAGCGGGTAGAAGCAAAAAACCAATCGTCCCTTCCCGCGGCGCGGTAATCAGCAACGGCCCGTTGGGAATTTTGGTTTTGCGGTACATGGTAATTATTGACAACTTTTAATGATAACCACTACTTCTTCGTTCTTACGGGAACTCCGATTAAACGAAATGCCTGAAGCCATTCTTCACGCCAAGTTTTTAATTTGAACAAATGCTTCCAAGATGCCGAGGCTACATAGAACCTTTTATTTTTTCGAATGTCATTTTGATACTCAATGTAAAACCAGCGTATATTCCGACCACCAAGGAACCATAATTCCGAAAAACGAGGTATCCCTACTTCAATAATATCTCTTTTTTCAACGGCAAAAACTTCTTCATTCTCCATTAAAAAACCGCGTCGTATAATGATACCTTTCTCATAAAGTTCAAGAGTGCCCCAGAAATATTTAACATCGCCGCGTTTGGCAATTCGCAAGCTCTCACCCTTAATGATTATTTTATCGTGAGAAAAACTTGGGGTCGCAACTACGCTGTTCTCGCTCTTACTCTTGCCTCCCCATAACGTTCGAAATGTCATGATGCTAATAAATGTCATGCCAACCACGACACCCACAGTAAAAATAATATCAACGGCAGACATACGATTCGCTACTTTGTTTATAACCAACCCTTAAGGGGAGTGTTGAGAGATTCCTAAATACCGCTTAAAAGTCGGACAATTCCCCCAATCTTCACCCGCTCCTGCTTGGTGGTGTCGCGGTCGCGCACGGTCACGGTCTGATCTTTGAGCGAATCGAAGTCCACGGTGATGCACGCTGGCGTGCCGATTTCGTCCTGTGAGAAGTAGCGTTTCCCGATATTGCCACGATCGTCCCAGGCGACGGGAAATGTTTTCCGCAAATCGTCGTAAATCTGACGCGCCAACTTGACTAACTCTGGCTTGTTGGCAAGCAACGGAAATACCGCCACTTGGTACGGCGCCAATTGCCGCGGGAGTTTGAGCACCACGCGCTTATGCTTCCCCTCTCCCTCCTCATGGTACGCGGAAAGCAGCGCCACCAACACCGAACGATCCACGCCCCAGGTCGGCTCGATCACGTGCGGGAAAAACTTTTCGCCGGATTCGGGATCGGTGTAGCGCAGATCCTGGCCCGACACTTCGGCGTGCCGCGCCAAATCGTAGTCGGTACGGTACGCCAGGCCGTAGAGCTCCTCGGTGCCGAAAGGATACTTATAGTCAATGTCCACGGTGCGCTTGGAGTAATGCGCCCGCTCGCCGTCAGGAATCTCGCGAAACGTGACCTCGTCATCTTTGACGCCGAGGAATTTCAGCCACCCCTTCATCTCGTTGAGCCAATGGTCAAACCACTGTTTCCACTCCCCTTCCTTAATAAAGTATTCAATTTCCATCTGCTCAAACTCCCGGGTGCGGAAGATGAAGTTGCCCGGCGTGATTTCGTTGCGGAAGGCCTTGCCGATTTGCGCGATGCCAAACGGTAGTCGTTTACGGGTCACCCCCTGGATGAGCTTGAAGTCCACAAACATAGCCTGCGCGGTCTCCGGTCGTAAATATACGGTTGCACTCGAATCCTCGACCGGGCCGAGAAAAGTTTTCAGCATCATATTAAACTGCCGCACCGCCGTCAGCTCGCCGCCGCAGTTGGGGCAGACGGGTTTGGCTTTGGGCCGCTCCGCCATTTTGCCCAAATCGGGTTTAACGCCGCTGGCCGGCAGCACATGATCGGCGCGAAAACGCTGCTTGCACTTTTTACAATCTACCAACGGATCAGTGAACTTTTCCCGATGCCCGCTCGCCTCCCAAACTTTTGGATTCATCAATAACGCCGCGTCCAACCCCACCACGTCGTCGCGCTGGTGGACAAACCGCCGCCACCAGGCAGCCTTGATGTTATTCTTCAGCTCCACGCCCAGCGGCCCGTAGTCCCACGCGTTCGCCAGCCCGCCGTAAATCTCCGACGAGGGAAAAACAAACCCGCGGCTCTTGCAGAGAGAAACGATTTTATCCATCACATTGGTAGCCATAGACCATGGATCCCCACCTACAATGATACTTTCTCGGCAATCTTTCCAATCAACGGCAAGGGAGCTTTCCTACCCCGGCCGCAGTTGATTATGCCGTAAATATCGAACGCGAAAGCCCAAACGTAATTGGCCAACCCAATCAACCAGAGCCGCTCTCCTACCACCAGCCGGACGGTGAATTCAATGGCAATAAAGAATATCACTAACACGGCCGCCTGCTTGGCATGGTAGCGCAGGAAATCATCATCCCATGCTGCCAAGGCCAAAATCAAAAAAAATCCCGCGTAGCATAAACTGGCAAGCACTTTACTTCGGCGGCTCACCGATGGGGTGTCCATACGTGAAATGTTTAACATAAAGCAAAAAAATTAGTGGCATCAATACGTCGAGAATTCTCAACAGACAGCGCCGGTGGTGTTCATGCCTTACGTGTGGCAAAGATCTCCGACGAGGGAAAAACAAACCCGCGGCGCTTGCAGAGGGAAACGATGGTTTCCATGCGGTCAGCCATAGGGTGAAAAAAAATGAATTGCTTAAGGCTAATGCTTGCAACGTCTGAGAAATTCCTCGGCCTTTTCTTTGCCGTAATAGCTTCCCAACTGATGAATCTTTTCTGGCCGATGATCGTAGAAGTGTTCAGCGTGCTTAATCAATATTTTTTTACTTTGGCGTCAACGGCGACCGGATCATCCTTAAAAACTGCTAAAATTTTATGGTCCTCTCCCCCATCATCGATTTGCTCCATCAGACCAACGGGTTCGCAATCGACGGTTGAACCCGCCTGTAGTTTCCTATTGGTAATAACGAAACAGTCAACGTTTTCTCCGTCGCCACTCTTGGTATCTAAAATATAGCCATAGGGATATGGATAATCTCTCATAACTTTCGTCGCGCCGTCACTTTTTATTTGGTTCAACCCCGCTGCCTTTTCAATAAAAACTTTCATGTCCACCAAAAAAACCAACCGTTATATTTCTATCACTTGAAAATCCTTCGCGATCTGAATCTCTCCCTGATATCCCGCTTTCCGGCAATCGCCGACCATCGCCTCGTCGGCATCCACGCCAGTATAGTGGGTGATCACCAACCGCTTGACGCCGGCGGCTTGGGCAATCGTGCCGGCCATGTTCGGGGTGAGGTGGCCGTAGCCTTTGTCGTCGCGGCTGCCAATCGGCGCGGAAGACTCGCACAAGAAGAGGTCAGCGCGCGCGGCGATTTGGCGGACGCCGGGGCAGTCGCCGGTGTCGCCGGAGTAAGCCACCGCGCCCTCGGGCGTTTCCAGGCGAAAGGCCAGCGCTTCACATTGGCCGAACCCGTGGTGGACGTTCCCCGCGTAGAGCGTGGCGTTGCCGATGGCAACCGAACGGGAGCCGGACATCGGGTGCCAGACTAACCGCGGCACGCGGTAGCTGCCCTCCGGGCGGTGGTGTTCCGGCTGAGGAAACTCTGGTAAAAAGGCTTTGAACAACGCCGGCCAACCGGCGATGATGGAGTCCGGCGCGTAAAGGTGCAGCTCATCCAGCTCGGTGCGGCCAAACACCGCATGGCAATACATCGCCTGTAAAAAATGCGGCAGGGCGTAGTGGTCAACGTGGGCGTGCGAGATGGCGAGGTGCTTGACCGTGGCGTAGCGGACTCCGATCTGCTCCAGCCGGTAGCGGATACCCTCGCTCACTTCCAATAGGAGCTGGCCGCCGCTCCACGTGACCCAGAACCCCGACGGGTAACGGCTCGGCACGTTCGGCAGGTCCGAAACGCAGGTTCCGGAACCCAAAACGGTAACTTGCATACCATGGGAATGTCACCATCCTAGCGGCCGCATGAGGTTTTGTCCAGCAGGGATAAATTCCAAATTCCAAGCACCAAACTCCAAACAATACCCAATGACCAAAAATTTCAAACTTTGGTAATTGGAATTTATTTGGGATTTGGAATTTGTGATTTGGAATTTACGGCTGGGTCATTTCCCACTCGTCCACCACCTTCCCGGTGTCCGTAATGGCCCGCGCGTGAAACCGCGTCGGCGTGGCTTCCACCGCGACAAACAGCGGCGAGTCATCCCAGTATGCCGCGGTACAGGCGTTGGGCTGCTTAATGTCGTCACGGCGAATCCTCACCGCGCCATTGACCACGTACTGCACCCCATCGCCGCACGCGGCGGTGGTTTTAATCCGTTCGTAGGTGTGGTCATGCCCGTTAAAAACCACGTCCACCCCCAGCGCTTTGAGTACGCCCTTGTAACGGTCCACCAACGCCCGCGCGCCGCCATGCGTCTGGGCCGCGGAAAATGGGGGATGATGGAATACCAGCACTTGCCACGGTTCACCCGCCGCCACCGAAGCCGACACCTCCTGCGCCGCCCAGCCGAACTGACCGGTATCGCCATCGAGCATCAGGTTGGAATCCAACATCACGAAACGCACGGGTGCCCGATAAAACGAGTAGTAACGGCTGCTTGCCGCCGCTGGCCGCACCCGGCGGCACTCGCTACAGTCCCACTCGCCCCAGACCGGATTACCCACCTGGTCCTGCCATTTAGCCTCGGCATCCACGTCGTGATTGCCTAGACTGAAGTGGAGCTTCACCCCAGCGGCTAAGAGTTTTCCCAGCTCCTCTTCAACATACGCCGCCAAGGAACCGGCCGAACCGTAATTGTTGTCGCCGTTGGTGACGATGTCGGTAAATCCCATCGCCGCGTGGGTTCGTTCCAGCTGCCGGAAAACTTGAGGGTCAATGGCTTGAGAATTGCCCCAATCGCCGATGTTGACGAAGCGCAACGCGGAAGTAACCGGTGGAGTTACGGCTGGGACCGGCAGAGCGCCGCCGTTCGATGGCGGCGGAACAGTGCTTCCCGTCGGCGATGATGCTGGAATACCACCGCTCGCGGGAACCGATTGGGGCGAGGGAAAGGCAACCCACGCGACAAAAAAAATCGCCATCACCCCGATGCCAGCGACAAAAACTATCACTCCGCGCGACCGCATATTATGTTACACCCGCGGACTACTGGAAGCGTTCGTTGCGGCGCTTTTCACCCCCTGCTCGTAGACGTCTTTCAGCCACACGCTCAAGGCCGCGGCCGTGGGCACGGAAATCAGCACGCCGACAAATCCCGCCAGCTTGGCCCCGATCAACACCACCAAAATCGTCACCACCGGATTTAACCCCACCGCCTTGGCCATGACGCGCGGCACGATCAAATTGTTTTCCAGTTGCTGAATCAACCAAAACAGCACGAGCACCGCCAGGCCCTTCCACGGCGACTCACTCGCGGCAAAAAAGACCGCCGGGATGGCGGCGATCACCGGCCCCACGTACGGAATCAGCTCCAATATGCCGGCGACGAGCGCCAGCACCAGGTAATACCGCACGTCTAAAATCCGCAACCCCACCAAGGTCAACCCGCCGACAATCAAACCCAAAAACAGCATCCCGCGCAGCCAGTCGTTCAACCGGCGCTGCATCCGATCCACCAAATCCATCAAGTACGCGTGAGCCGCCGCCGGCGTCACCAACCGCAGCGTCCGCTTCACCGCATCTTCTTGCATCAGAAAGTAAAAGGTCAGCACCACCACCAGGATGAAAAAAACGAGATTGCCAAAGACCGCGGAAATCAAGGCGAGGGTATTGCCGGCGACCTGGCTGAAGGCGGACTGCAGCGAATCCAACGCGCCTTGGATGGGCGCGGGAAAACTTTGATCCACGGTCCCAATCTTGGCGCTCAACTGTTGCCAGTAGGCGGGGAAATTCCGCGCGATGCCGGCAATTTCCTCGGCGAGCAACGGCACCAGGGTCACCACCACCACGCTCAAGAGTGAAAACGCCGCCAGATAGAGCAGCACCACGCCCAAGGGCCGCGGCACGCGGTGGCGCTTCAGCCACGCAACCGCCGGTTCCAAGGCCAGCGCCAAAAGCACGGTAATGAACAGCACCACTACCGCCTCCCGCACCAAAAACAGCACCCACAACAGCAGCCCCACGGCCGCCACTTTCAGGATGGAACCGGTCGCGATGTGCACCACCACGTGCTGGGGTTTGCTTTCCATACTTACCCTTTCAGTATACTGTGCATACGGCAATCCGCAACCTGACGGGCAATAAACTCCCCTCCCCCTCCTTGCTTGCTGCTCCTTAAACCAACTCGACCTCCGCTCCCCCCTCTACCCTGACGACACAGAAACCTATAAGCTATAAGCTATAAGCTCGCTCCGCCCATGCCCACCTACGCCGTCAACCGCCGCGCCAGCCACGACTACCGGATCCTGCAAACCCTGGAGGCGGGCATTGCCTTGTCCGGGCCTGAAGTCAAGTCGGTGCGGCGCGGCAGCCTGGCCCTCAAAGGCGCGTATGTCCGGATTGACCCCAAAGGAACCGCCTGGCTGATCGGCTGCCACATCGCGCCCTACGCCCCCGCGGCCGTGGTGCAACGGCACTACGATCCCGTACGGGAACGCCAGCTCTTGCTCCAACGCAACCAACTGAAAGGTTTAACTGGCACGCTTAAACAGGCTGGCTTGACATTATTGCCCCTTTCCGTCTATACTAAAGGGAGTTTCATTAAGCTGGAACTGGGCGTGGCACAAGGCAAGCGCCAACACGACAAACGCGCCGCCATCAAAAAACGGGAGATTGAGCGCGAAATCCGTTCCCGCATGGGACACCGATAGTTGGTCGTTGTTGGTAGTCGTCGTACGGTACCATGCCCGTATTATCGTAAGTCTTTGGCATAGGTCTTGGCTGCGAGTATGGTCAAAGGTCTCAGGTCAAAAGGTTCCAATGACCATGACGTATGACCAAACTCGCGGCTATGACCTTAAACCAATGACCAAAGAGTAAGACTCGCATCGTTACCTTCCCACGAAAACGTAGGACTGCCAAATTAAGGGGATGTTTTACAATCGACAGGCTTCGGGTGTCACCGAACGCCGGCTGAGCACGGCCGCTCGCTCACCAAACGCGCGGTCAACGTATAAGTGCCAATTCACTTATCTCCAAGGTTAAGGCAGCGTTCGCGCGCCTGACCTTGGTGCCCGCGGTTGCCTAACAGAGCGTAACCGCCATCGGCCCGCTTGCGCCCATCGAGCGGATGCCCGGTGTCAGAGCATGGGCTCGGGTCAACGCGGTTCCGGCGTTTAACCTTAAACTTTCGGGACTTCACCGTTCGCGATCTCGCCGGTTCTTAACGCGGACGGCCAGCACTTGAGCAGGCTACGCCGGTAGACCTTCGGTCACACCCATCCTGGACGGGGGTGAAATTCCCCCCATCTCCACCATAGGCAGTTGCTAGTTGCAAGTTGAGAGTTGCCAGACCTACCCACCGTGAATTACCCCACGGGGAATTTCACGAGGGGATGGTAAGGGGAGGAACTCCCCTTACTTGCCGGGGGTGACCGCCCAGCCCTTTCCCGGAAAGAGCTGGGCGCCAGAGGGGCGGAAGCCCCTATGGAGAGGAGCGAAGCGACGACAAATTTCCCCCCATCTCCACCATAGAAGGTTGTCACACTACACCTGCTTTTATACATTTTGTGTATATACTTCAAAGTAGAATTGATAAAAGTTACTCCACTGGATCAACTGACAACATTAAAAACAGACTCAAAGATCACAACGCCGGAAAGTCAAAAAATTTGAAAAATATAGGACGTACGCGTTTGGTGTCATTCCGGCCCCGGAGCCGGAATCCAGGCCAATCAATGAGCGTCATCCTGGCCGAGTCCAGGCGTCATCCTGGCCGAGTCCAGGCGTCATCCTG
>CAYJVS010000008.1:0-15932 GCA_964373635.1 uncultured Gammaproteobacteria bacterium | reverse complement strand
ACGCGCAAAAGTTTGTTTCGTATCGCGCGCGCGATAATCGTCTCCTTAACGTAGGAGGTGAAAAGGTTGGGGAAGATGGTGATGATGTCGAAGCGCATAGTGTATCGGAAGCAGTAAGGAGTAGAGCAGTAAGCATTAAGCAATCGGCCGCATGCTTACTGCTTACTGCTTACTGCTACATTACTGATCAGATCGTCTATCGCCGTGGTGACCTGATCAACACGTACCGCCTCCGTCATTTTCCGGTAGCGGTCCTCATTTTCCGAGCCGGAGTGAAAGGCCACGGCCATGTCGCCGTACTGTTCCTTGCTTGCGGGATGCAAAATAATGTAGCGGCCAATCGGGTGCTGGGTGACGCAATCAGCCGGGCCGGCGATGTCCACCACTGGAACTCCCATGGTGTCGGCGATATACAGCGGCCCGGTATCCACCGATACAAACAACCGGCATTGCGCCAGCACCGCCGCTTGCTCCAACAGTTTGAATTTCCCCGTGGCGTCCACAACCGCCTCCCGCTGCTTTACCCTACCGGCTAATTCGTGCGCATATGCCGTGTCCGCTGGGCCACCGACCAATAATATTTTGGCACCATACTTTTCAACCAGATAATCGGCAACAACGGCAAACCGCTCCATCGGCCAGAGCTTGTACGCCTTACCCGCGCCCAGGCACATTGCGACCACAAACTTTCCGCTCAACCCGCGCTCCTGCCAGAATGTTTCCGCCTGCTGAAGATCGGCAACCGACGGGAACAACTCGCGGCGCTCCGGCTCCGGCTGGCAACCAAGACTCGCGAGCATCGTCTGATAAAACTCGACGGCCTGGACATTAAACGTATACACGTGGCGTTCCTGTAAAAACCGCTCAAACGCGCGCGTCCAAAAATTTTCGCGCGGCGTGGTGATGCCAATGCGGTCGGGGATACCCGCGCGTGCCGCCAAGGCGACCAACTCGGGATTGGGGTTGAACACCACGGCGTGGGTGTAGCCGACGGCAGCCAGCTCGGCAGGGGTAACGTCATTGAGCGCCCAAATCTTTCCCAGGTATGGATTACCGGCGTACAGCTCGGGCCCGAATCGGTTGGTCACCACGTCAACGGTAGTTTTGAGCTGGCGGCCGATCGCGCCGAACACCGAGGTCATGCACACCAGATCACCCAGCTTGCCGCTGGTGAGGATGAGAATTTTTCGCTCACCACGACGACCGAGGCGGAATGACGCCAGCCACGTCACCAGGAGCAGCCAAGCGAGACGGAGGTGATACATAAAAAGTTCAAAATGCAAAAATCAAAGTGTAAAATTACAAATCCAAATGTAAAAAATAATTGCTAAGCATTTTCCCCAGTCTCCCTTTTCATGCGATAGCATGAAAAGGGAGAGAACATAAAAATTGTCAGCCCTGATCTTTCCTCGGCGCCGACTTGAGAATCTTTTCCACCAAATTGCTCACCGAACGGCCTTTGACCATCGGGGTGATGACAATTTTGCCGCCCGCCCCCTCGACCGCGGCGCGTTCGCCCGGCTGAATTTGCGCCGGCGTGTAGTCGCCGCCTTTGACGTGGATGTTCGGCTTCAGGTAAGCGAGGAGCGCATCCGGCCGGAGCTCGTTAAAGATTGCGACATAATCCACGCAGCCCAAGGCCGCTACCACTTCAGCCCGTTCGGCTTCCGGCACGATTGGACGCTGGGATCCCTTGAGCTCGCGCGTCGAACGGTCAGAATTCAGCAGCACGATTAAGACGTCACCGAGCGCCTTGGCCTGCTGCAGCAGCCTGACGTGGCCGACATGCAAAATATCGTAGACGCCGTTGGTGGTAACCACGGTTTTGCCGTCAGCCTTCAGACTCGCGACGAGTGCCACCAATTCATCCAGCGTTTTGACTTTTGTATTCTGCTGGATCATAAATCATGCTAATCTACCACTATATTATGACCGACGCAAGCGGGAAAATCAAAGCGCTCATCTGGGACGTGGACGGCGTACTGGTGGACACCGAACGGCTGCATTTTTTGGCGTGGCAGCAGCTGCTGGCGGAACACGGCCGAACGCTCACCCTCAAGGAGTACCTGCCGTTCATCGGCCGTGGCAGCACCGAGAACATGGCCAACATCTGCGCCCGCAAGGGGATGGCGGGCGACCATGCGTCTCTCAACAAACGACGGCGCGAGATCTACCGGCAGTTGCGCGCGAAAGAAATTCCCGTCATCGCCGAAAACGTGGCACTCGCCCGCCAATTCGCCGCCGAGTTCCCACAGCTCACCCGAATTGCGGCGACCAACTCCATCAGGCAAGACACGGACGAAAGTCTCACCGCTGCCGGCCTGACCAACTTTTTCCGTTTCGTCGTCTCGTTCCGCGATTACCCCGGCCTGCGGCGCAAACCCGCTCCTGACCTGTACCTGGAGGCGGTCAAACAGCTTGGCCTGCCGGTGGAAAACTGTCTGGCGTTTGAGGACACCGAACCGGGCGTCACCGCGGCCAAAGCTGCCGGTGTGCGCGTCGTCGCGCTGCTCAGTGAACTCACGGAAGGGCAAAACTTTTCTGCAGCGGATCTTGTCATCCAGGCGGGTCAGCCAAAAGCCGCATCAACCATTCTAAAAAAAATCACCGGTGCTTAATCCGGTGATTTCCAACTTACAACTGACAACTTTTCCCCTTGGGGGATCTCCCGAAGGGAGACCCCTGGCATTAGCCCTGCCCGTAGTATTTCCCCTCGCCGTGCTTGCGCTCGTAGTGCTTGCGCAGCAGGTGCTCGGCGAGTGCAGCTTTTGGAGTTTTGACAATCGCCATCATCGTGACTTTTTCTAAAATCTCGGCGTGCGCGACGGCTTCGTCGGCGTTCCGCCCGAACGTGAACGGCCCGTGGCCGAAGACGAACACCGCCCGGGCGGGGTTGGGCAAGACCTCAAGAATCACGCGGCCCGTGTGCCGCTCATAGGCCTCGGCAACTTCCTCCGGTGTCAACAGGCGCGTGATCGGCACCGGCACCCCGAAGGCGTCAGCGTGCGTGGTGCCGTAGACCGGCAGCGGCATGGGTTCGCCGCCCTGGGCCCAGGCCGTGGCGAACGGCGAGTGGGTGTGGGCGATCGCCCGGATATCCGGCCGCGCCCGGTAGATTGCCACGCAGGTTGGCGTGTCCGTGGAAGGATTTAACTTGCCTTCGACAACCTTGCCTTCAAGATCCACCACCACCATCTGCTCGGGTTGCAGCTCGTCGTACGGCATGCCCGACGGTTTTATCACGAACAGCTTGCCGTCCGGGGAACGCTCGGAAACATTCCCTTCGGTCTGAATCACTAACCCGGCCGCCTTCAGCCGCAGGCAGGCGCGGCAGACTCTGGCTTTCAGAGACTCTAACATACCGATGCACCCACACTAGATTTCCCCTTCCTCCGCTACTTCCCTCTCCCTCGGTGGGAGAGGGATTGAGGGAGAGGGGGAGGGGGAGGAAATTGAGACTGTAGAAAAATGAACAGAACAGCAAAATTTTAGTCTTCGAGCTTGTCGAGAAGCGAAAAATTTTGCTAACTTCTCGACTCCGCTTTGCTTCGCTCGAAGCATAACTGAGTTTTTCTACCGTCTCAAATTACTATTTTAACCACGCGGAAAAATCGGACAGGAATTTCTCGTTCCACTCGACAGACTTGGCGTGGTGCGCCAGCTCGTCCCAAATCTTCAGCGGTGCGGTGACAATGTCGGCGCCCGCGAGTGCGCATTCCATCACATCTTCAACGTTACGGATGCTGCCGCAGATGATTTCCGTGCCTGTTTGGGCCAGCAGTTGTTGAGTATCACGCACGGTTTGCACCGCGTCCACGCCCAAATCCTTGATGCGGTGAAAAAACAGCGAGTAAAACGTGGCGCCGGCGGCCGCGGCGAGCGCGCCCTGGCCGGCGGTCACCCCGCAGGTGACGTTGACCCGCACCTTTTCGCGCGCGAGTTGAGCGACTACCGCCATCGTCTCCGGCGCGACCGGGATTTTTACCGCTAGGTTGGCGTAGCGGATTTCCTTGACAAACTGCCGCGCCTGCGTGAGCATCCCGGCCGTGTCTTTGGCGAACACCTCGATGCTAATCGAGACCGGATTTCCTGCCTGCGTGCAGAGGTCGGCAATTTTCTGGACGTGCCCGACGTAGTTGGTCTTGGGCTCGCGCACCATGATCGTCGGGTTGGTGGTGATCCCGCGCAGCCAGCCCTTGGCCAGCGCGATTTTTACCTCGGCTAAGTTGGCGGAGTCGAGGAAGGGTTGCATACGTTTTAGTTAAGTGCTAAGGGCAAAGTACTAAGTACTTTTTTTCTTGCATAACTCGGCAAACCCCGGCATCGGCGTTTTGGTGCCGTCTTCAACGAGGAACGAGTCGGCATCGTCGTCGCGGGTGGAAATCTCAATCACCACGGTGTCGGTAATCGCGCCGCGCTGGTGCATTAGGCCTGGCGGCAGGGTGACCGTCGTACCGGCGGGGATACGGAACAGCCGATTCTCTGCCCGTCCGGCGCGCAGGTTCAGCGCCAGTTCACCAGCATGGACGTAGTAGCTCTCGTGCTTTCTGACATGAAATTCCAGCGATCCCGAAATACCCTTCTTCAGCAACAACCGTTTGCCAGCAATCTCGCTGCTCACAATCGTACAAATTTCGCCCCAGTACTTCTCACGCCGGTCGGCTGGCTCCCGCACCGCGCAGGCCGGACCGCCGGAATCAGGTTGCTCCTTTAGTATACGCTCGCCAGAACAATTCGGGGAATGGGCGAAGAGGTACGCAACCGACGGCTGGACCGCGGTAAGCTGATACGCGGTACCGGCCGGCACCTCAACCAACCGGCCAGCTGAGAAAGGAATGCTCCGCCCGGCCACGGCAACCGACAGCGAACCGCTTTCCAGGTAGAGGGTAACGGCCTGCGCGTGCGTCCGCCAGGGCAGCACACCACCCGCGTTGAAATTCAGCTGCCGCAGCGTGTAGTGGTCGTGTGCCACAATCTCGCGCACGCTGCCAAACGGCGTCGGCTCCTCCGCCGGGCGGGTGATGAACTGTTCCAATTTGCTGACGTCAAAGCCGTACATAACGGAGTATGGGGTATTGAGTATGCAGTAGTAAGGGCACAATACTCGATACTCAATACTTAATACTTTTGAGATGTGCTAAGGTCGGAGGATTGGGGCCCTCCACGGTCGTGGAAAGTCCAGCCCAGAGGTTGGCAAATTGCAAGGCCTTATCCCAGGGCGCGCCGTGCACGACGGCGAGTGCGGCGAGAAATGCATCACCAGCTCCGGTCACGTCCGCGGCCTTGACTGGAAACGCCGGGGTAGGAATAACCTTGCTGTCAATCAACGCTACCGACCCGTGATCGGCGAGCTTCACCACGATCGCGGCGGCCCGCAATTCTTTTTGGAGGGCACGGAGGCCTGCCTCGGGGTGCGCAGCGTCAAACGACGGCTCCACCGCCCGCGCTTCCTTTAAATTTAAACAGAAAACGTCCGCGCCGTGGTAGCTCCGGTGGTTGCTCGGCCGAGACACCGCCACCTGTGAATCAATATAGGCCGGTAGGGCGGCAGCTTTCGCCGCGGCTAACAACTTTGGGATCAGCGCGCTAGTCAAAACGCCGTGGCGGTAGTCGGCGACCACCAGCGCAACGGCACCCGCCAGCCAGCCGGCGACGGCAGTGAGCAGTTCGTCTTGGCTCGCCCGCCAAATTTCTCGGTCGTCGCGAAAATCCCACCTGAATACCAGCTTGCCCTCGGCCCAGAATCGTTCCTTCACCGTGTTGGTGCGCCCTGGCTCAATAATTTTCGTGTTGAAGCGGAGCCGCGGGCTGGATAGCGCGCGGCACTTTTCCAAATTCGCGTCATCGCCCAAAACGGTGACGTAGTCAACGGCCGCCCCCAGCGCTAAGAGGTTGCGCACCACCAGGCTGGCGCCGCCGAAGGAGTATGCAATCCGCTCGTGGGCGTACGTGGTGACCGCCGGATTTTCCACCGACGAACCCAACGCGCGACCGACGTAGGCGACGTCCAAAATCGCGTCCCCAATCACGAGGACGCGACGCTGGGGGATAACGGCGAGCAGCTCCTGAATTTTCATACGGCCATCACCCCGCGCGCCCGGCGATCTTCTGCGCGATGCCGGAAGCCGAGTACCCGGGCACCAGCGGGAAGACCTTGACCTCGATGTCGTCGGGAATGGCGTCGCGCTTTCTCACCTCCTCGGCGGTGAACTCGCCGCCCTTGACGACCACGTCGGGTTTGACCTGGCTGACGATGCCGGCGATCTTGACGTCGTCAAACACCACCACCTCGTCCACGACGCCGAGCGACTCGAGGATGCCTTTCCGCTCCTGCTCGTTCATGAACGGCCGGCCCGGGCCTTTGAACTCGCGGCTGGCGCGGTCTGAGTTGATGCCCACCACCAGTTTGCCGCCCAGCGACTTGGCAAAACGCAGCATCTGCACGTGGCCAGCGTGCAGGATGTCAAACACGCCGGGGCAGAACACCACCTTCTGGCGGTCGGCGACTTTGGTCTTCTCTACCCGCGGCACGTGGCGAAACTCCCCGAACCGTTCGCTAAACCACCGGCGGGTGATTTCCAGATTGACGTCAGTCGGCTGCACCCAGGCGCCCAGGCACAGGACGTTGGCGTCGTTGTGCTCGCGCGCTTTGCCGGCGAACTCCAGCTCGTGCACGAGTGTTGCCCGGACGTTCGGGAAGCGGTTGGCCACGATGCTCATGCCCACGCCGGTGCCGCAGACCAGCACGCCCCAGCGCGCGTCGCCGCCCTGCACGATCTGGCCGACGGTCCTGGCGTAATCAACGTAGTCAACCTTGCTTTCGTCGTACGGGCCAATGTCCACACAGAGAAATCCCGCGTCGGTCAGCAGCCGCTTGACCTCATGCTTGAGCGCCACGCCGTTGTGATCGGCGCCGAGAACGATGATGCGGTCGCGGGGATTCTCCATATAAAATTGAACCACGCGTCCCTAGGGTACCAAAATTCAACTTCTATTGCAACCTTCCTCCAGGAAAAACGCGGCGCAACTGCCTGGATTGCGCCGCGCCTGACGGGGGAAGCTACTCCCACGGTTTATCGAGCTTTGAAAAAAGTTCCCGCGCAACACGCTCGGCCTTACGCATGCACCGTTGCGAGCCGCAGCATCGAACAGAAACCTCGAGAGAACTAATGCCGCAGTACGCTTCTACCTCCAGTGAACGGGGACAGAACGGGCAGTGCGGCAGCTGCGTAGGACAGTGCTGCCGATGGAAGGAAACGTGCGGAATATCCGCATCGTCCTTCTGCCGACGCTTGGATTTCTTCAAGTTCGTGCGCTCCTAAGGTGCGGTTTGTTCCACCACGGTACCCTCATGGCCAGGGCGCCAGACCATCTGGCGAATTCCCATGGTAGTCAACAGAGTAAGTAAAGTCAAGGCGAGCGAATTGAAAAAGGAGTTAGGCGAAGAGTAGCATCATCACCACAATATCACCGCGATGTTTCACCCGCACACATTCAGGAGTTGTCAAAAAAAAGCGATCGCTTGTTTTTGACAACTGTATGAAATATGGAACGAATACCAAACGCCGCCCCTTGCGAGGCGGCGTTGCGCTATGCGAAATCGGTTTGGCTAAATTTTGAGATCGTCGAGGACCGAGGTATCCGGTTCGGCCGGTACCGCCTCGGCGGGCCGGGCCGGCTCTTGGTTGGCGCGCCCCTCGATAAAAGCTCGGCGTGAACCTTCCGGTTCGTAGATTTTGAGATTGACGCGGGCGTTGGATTTGGCGCCGACGATTTTTAACAGCGTGCGGATGGAGCGGGCGGTTTGGCCCTGGCGGCCAATCACGTACCCCATGTCCTCGGGATTGACGTGGAGCGTCAACAAGACGCCCATTTCATCCACGGTGCGCTCGACCTTGACGTCCTCGGGGTGGTTGACAATCCCGCGGACCACGTATTCGACGTACTCTTGGTCCTTGTGCTCTTCAGCCATAGACTCGTAACGGTGGGCCCCGCCGTTGGCGAGACCAAATTAATCATTAACCACCAGCACGGGTTCGACGTTCCAGAAAACCAAGTGTTTGATTTTCAAGGATACTCCGGTCTGGTAGGTGGGCAAAGTTCGTACCCCCAGGCTACCACGGCGGCAAAAAAAGGTCAACGGCAATAAACCAACCCCTCCTACTCCTCCCCTTACCTTACGGGGAGGATTGCGGTGGGGTTTGCTGCATTCCGCTGGGTGTTGCTTCGGCTACTGGCGCTGGTTGGGCCGGCTCCACCACCGATTCTGACTTGGCCGCCGCCCCGCCTTCTGCCGCGGCTCCCGCGGTTGGGACCGCGGCCGCTTCCGTTGACTTCTTTTTTTTGCCCCGCGACACCTTGATCTTTGGCCCGGCAATCACGTTTTGGTCCACCAACAGGTTATGCACCGTGGACGACGGCTGGGCGCCAACCGAAATCCAGTATTTGATGCGGTCGGCCTTGACCTCGCAGACGTTGGTGCGCGGGTTAAAATGGCCCAGAATTTCCAAGGCCCGACCGAAGGTGTCTTGGCGCTTGTCCGACACGGTGATCCGGTAGGTCGGCTGCTTGGTTTTGCCCACGCGGGCGAAACGAATGGCGAGCATTGACCGGAGTAGTAAGTAGTAAAAAAGTGGTAAGTAGTAAGTAATTTAACGGAGGTGACAAAAAAAGTCAAGGGTTGATTGACAACATGAGACTACTACTAACTGTTCCGTGCTTACTCCTTACTGCTTATTCCTTACTCCTGCGTTCACCGATTAACCAACTTCTCCCCCTCCTCCAACTTAAGCGACAAGAGGCGCGAGACGCCGTCTTCGCCCATGGTGACGCCGTAGAGCACGGCGGCACGGTGCATGGTCGCGCGGTTGTGGGTGATGACGATAAATTGCGTTTTGCCCGACAGTTCGTCTAAAATCGCGCCAAACCGTTCCGAGTTGGCTTCGTCGAGCGCCGCGTCCACTTCGTCGAGCACGACAAACGGCGACGGGTTGTTGGCAATGATGGCGGAAATCAACGCAATCGAGGTCAGCGCCCGCTCGCCGCCGGAGAGCATTTGAATGCTGGAAAGCTTTTTTCCGGGCGGCGTAGCGCGAATCTCCACGCCCACCACCACCTTGCCCGCCTTGCCCGCCTTGCCTTTGAGCAGCCGTTTGAGCTCTTCCTCCTCTTGGTCCACCTCCTCGGCCACTTCCACCCCCTCGGCGGCAGCTTCGACCTGCTTTTCCTGCTCGACTTCCGCCACGTCCTGGGTAATGGCGGAAAGCTCAGCGCGGCCGCCGGAAAACAGCACCTTGAAGTAGCGGCTGAACTCGTGGTTGATGTTGCGGAAGGCGTCGTGGAACTGCCGGTGGATATTGGCGTCGAGCTCCTCAATCACCGCGCGGAGCTGCTCGAGCGACTTGCGCAGGTCGGCTACCTGCCCGGTCAAAAAGTCGTACCGCTCCTTGGTCTGCCGGTACTCGCTGACCGTCTCCGGCTCAATGCCGCCGATGAACTCCAGCTGCCGCTTGAGCTGAGCGATCTCGGCCTGCAGCTGGGTCTCGGGGCGATGGCCGCTGGGCTGAAACTCCTTGAGCCAATCGGTGGCCTTCAACTCGGCTGCCACCTCAGCTTCAAGGCTCTCGCGCCGGGTGTCGAGCTTTGCCAGCTCGACTCTGAGCTCCGAGAGCTTGGCCGCCGTACTATTCAGCGCGGCTTGCTTGGACTGAAACTGCCGCTGGAGCTGGAAGAACTTGCCGCGCTTGGCTTCTTCGCTCGCGTTGAACTCGGTAATCTCGCGCTGCGCCACCGCCACCGCCGCGTCCATGGCTTCGAGTTTGCCAGCGGTGCGTTCCAGCTCGGCGGTCAGCTGGGGATCGAGCGTAGCCGCACGCTGCTTTTTGCCGTGCTGGAGTTCAGCCACCAGCTCGCGCAAGGTGCCGCGCAACGCCTGGGCGCGCTCCTGCAGGTGGGCAAGCTCTCCGGGACGGCGAACGGCAGCCAGGGCGGCAACCAGCTCATCATAGCTGGTGGCAATCTGCTCCAGGCGGGACACAATTTCCGGCACCGGCAGGGGCGTAGCCGCCATGGCGGCTTTCGTTTTCACCAGTTCAATTTTGTTGCGCAGCAGCAGCTGCTGCTCGCGTAGCTGGGCTTTCGCTTCAATCGTCTTCTGGTAACGCTGCTGCAGCCGGTTGAATAGCTCGGTCCGCCGATCTTCCTGCTCGAGGCGGTTCAGCTCGTCCTGCACCTGCTGCAGCTCCTGGGTCTGGCGGGCAAACTCGCGCTGGAGCTGCTGCAGCTGCGGCTCCAGCGTAGAGCGCTGCTGCTTGAGCTGCACCCAGGCCTGGCCGTAGAACTCGCGCTGCGCGGCCGTAAGCTCTCCGCTCAACTGCTCGCGCTGCTCGAGCTTCTTCACCTGACGGCTCAAGGACCGCAGCCGCGGCGCAATTTCCTCGATCACCGCCTCGGCCTGCCTGACGTTCTCCCAGGTGTGCCAAAGCTTGCGGACAGACTGCTCGCGCTTGAGCTGGTACTGCTTGACTCCCGCGGCTTCCTCGAAGAACTCTTTGCGCTCCAGCGGCGTCGCGGTGAGCACCGCGTCCACCATGCCCTGGGCGATGACGCTGTAAGACTTCTGGCCGAAATTGGCCTTAGCCATCAGGAGAATCGCCTCGGTCAGCCGGATCGGATTACGGTTGAGCAGGTACTCGCTCTCGCCGCTGCGGTACAGCCGCCGCGTGATAACGACTTCGGGGTAGTCCACGGGCATGGCGCGGTCCTCGTTGTTGAGCGTCAAGGATACCTCGGCCAAGCCCAACCGGACCTTGGTGGCCGAACCGGAGAAAATCACGTCCTGGGCAATCTTTCCGCGCAGCATCTTCAAACTCTGCTCGCCCAGCGCCCAACGCACCCCGTCGGCAATGTTTGATTTCCCCGAGCCATTCGGGCCGACGATCGCGGTAATCCCACCGCGGCTGCCGGAGCCTGGCGTGGGGGCGGGGAATTTAAGAGTTGTCTTGTTGGCGAATGACTTGAAGCCGGTGATCTCCAGTTGGTGCAGGTACATAGGAAGTCAAGCCCGTAACCGGGAAACGAGTAACCAGATCCTCCCGGCTACCCGTTGCGATGTTTTCATTATATACTGAGCGCTCTCCCAAGGCCAGGGGGGAACCTCGGCACGGCGCACCCTACCAGCCAGGGGAAAATGGTATACTCTGGTTATAGCTCGACACATATGAGCGACCGCAAAGACAAGCTGGTCATTATCGATGGCAACGCAATTATTCACCGCGCCTGGCACGCGCTGCCGCAGACGCTGCGCACGAAAAAGGGCGAACTGGTCAACGCCGTCTATGGGTTCACCAGCATCCTGTTGAAAGCCCTCAAGGACCTTAAGCCCCGCTACGTCGCCGTCACGTTCGACGCCAAAGGGCCGACCTTCCGGCATAAGGATTTCCCGGCGTACAAAGCCCAGCGCGTCAAAAAGCCGCGGGATTTCTACGACCAGTTCGACCGCATCCGGGAAATCGTGCGCGCGTTCAACCTGCCGGTGTTCGAACAGCCGGGCTTTGAAGCCGACGACCTGATTGGCACCTTGGTGAGCCGACCAGAAACCGAAGGGTTGCAGAAGATCATCGTCACCGGCGACATGGACACCCTGCAGCTGGTTTCCCCTGACACCGCCGTCTACGCCATGCACAAGGGAATTTCCGAAACCATCACCTACAATGAGGCGGCCGTGCGCGAACGCTTCGGGTTAACCCCCGCGCAGCTGGTTGACTTCAAGGCGTTGCGGGGCGACCCGTCCGACAACATTCCGGGGGTCAAGGGCATTGGTGAGAAAACCGCCGCCGAGCTGCTCACTAAATTTGGGTCGCTCGATACCCTCTACGCCCACCTCAAAGACCCCGACATTCCCGAACGCATCCGCACGCTTTTGGCCGAACACCGCCAGGAAGCTGAGCTGGCAAAAAAGCTGACGGCGATCGTGCGCGATGCGCCGCTCAAATTCTCGCTGGCCGACTGCGAGCTGAGCAACTACGACCCAGCGGCCGTGGCCAAGCTGTTCGCCGAGCTTGAGTTCAAATCGCTGATGGCTCGGTTGCCAAAAACAACCGGCGTGGCAGAGCCTGGACAAGGGGAGCTGACGTTCGGTGAACGTATGGCAACAGCCGAGCACCGAGCACCAAGCACCGGGCACTACCAATTAATTGATTCGGCGGAAAAATTCTCCGCTCTGTTCAACGAGCTCAAACGACAGCGACTCTTTGTCGTGGATACGGAGACCAGCAGCCTCGATCCGCTCACCGCCAAGCTCGTGGGCATCAGCGTCTCGTGGCAGGACGGGCGCGCATCATTCATTCTCCCCAAACCGGTATGGATTGCCGAACTCAAACCAATCCTTGAAAATCCTCGCATCGGCAAGGCCGGCCACAATCTGAAGTTTGATCTCCAAAGCCTTGAGACGGCGGGCGTTAACGTGCAGGGCATCGCCTTTGACACCATGGTGGCCTCGTACCTGCTGAACCCCGGCTCCCGGCAGCACAACCTCGACGGCCTGGTATTCACCGAGTTCGGCCACCAGATGACCCCAATTACCGACCTCATCGGCAAGGGCGCAAGCGCGCGCTCGATGGTTGACGTGCCGGTTGCCCAAGTCGCCGACTACGCCTGCGCCGACGCCGACTACACCTTCCGCCTCGTGGGCAAACTCAAACAGGAACTGTTAGAAAAAAACCAGCTCGGCCTGCTGGAAAAAATTGAACTGCCGTTAATCCCGGTGCTCGCGCGCATGGAGCGGCACGGGGTTAAGCTCGACAGCGCTTTCCTGAAAAAAATGTCAACCACGGTGGCGCGGAAGCTGGCGACGCTGGAAGCCAAAATCCACCATCTCGCCGGCACGCCGTTCAACATTGCTTCACCGCTCCAACTCAAGGAGGTGCTGTTTACCAAACTCAACATTTCCTCCCTGGGGCTGGGCCGCACCAAGACCGGCATTTCCACGGCCGCGGACGAACTGGAAAAACTCTCCGACAGCCACCCGATCATCCCGCTGATGTTGCAGTTCCGCGAGTTGAGTAAACTCAAATCCACGTACCTGGATGCGCTGCCAGAACTGGTTGCCGCGCACGACGGGCGGCTGCACACCAGCTACAACCAAACCGTCGCCGCCACCGGCCGGCTGTCAAGCTCGGACCCGAATTTACAAAATATCCCAATCCGCACCCCGCTGGGAGCGCAGATCCGTAAGGCATTTATCGCCGAACGGGGGTACAAAATCCTGGCAGCCGACTACAACCAAATTGAACTGCGGATCATCGCGTCGCTGGCCCAAGACCCGACGATGATGGAGGTTTTCCAAAAAGGAGAGGATGTGCACGCGCGCACGGCGTCGGAACTGCATGACGTGCCGCTCGCACAGGTGGACAAGGCCCTGCGCCGCACCGCCAAAGAGGTCAACTTCGGCATCATCTACGGCATGGGCGCGACGGGCTTGGCCCAACGCCAGCGGATCAGCCGTGTGAAAGCCGAGGCCTTCATCGCGAAGTATTTCAAGCTCCACCCCAAGATTGCCCAGTATCTGGAGGAGACTAAACAACTAACACTCAAACACGGCTTTGTGGAAACGATTTTTGGCCGCCGCCGCTACTTGCCCGAGATTGGCAGCTCGGCCCCGCAGATCCGCTCGGCGGCTGAACGCGCCGCCATTAATCATCCCATTCAAGGAACAGCTGCCGACTTAATGAAACTGGCCATGATCGCCGTGCACGTCAAGCTTCCCGAGGTTAGTCCAACGTCAAAGATGATCATGCAAGTCCACGACGAGCTGGTGTTTGAGGTTCCGGCCAATGACGTGGAAAAAGTCGCCCAATTCGTCAAGGAAACCATGGAAGGAGTCTATAAACTCCGCGTCCCCATCGTGGTCCACGTCAGCGCCGGCACCACCTGGGGCACGCTCAAGCCGATTTGAAGAATCTAGGCTTACGCGCTTGGTGTCATTCCGGTTTACCCCGTGAGATAACCGAGGCGGTATCTCACGGGGTTTACCCCGCGTTGCGGTGGCCCCGGAGCCGCCACGGTCACGGGGCAGGCCGGAATCTAGGCCAATAAACTCGCTCGTTTTCACTCGCTCGTTTTCGTGAGCGGGGTATTAACCCCGCCGCAGACCTTGGGGGTTCACAACCCCCTTGGAACCCCTTGCGGATTGGTTCCCCGCGGCAGAGCCGCGGGGTATAAGAGCCAATCAATGAGCCAGATCCTGGCATCGTCCAGGCGTCATCCTGGCCGAGTCCAGGATCGGGATTCCCGTTTACCCCGCGTCCGCGGGGCTGGAGTTTACCCCGTACCTGTTACGGGACGGGAATGCCAAAATAACGGGTAAAAATACTCAAACGCGTAAGTCCTAGATGAATCAGGAAGCACCGGATTGTACGACATCGGATGTCGTATAGCACATTCCCACCGCCTGATATGATCAACGATTTGCGGAACGCGGGGATTCATGTCATCATCAAGGGCGGTGACATCACCGGTCCATAACCTATGGGCGAACCAAATATTGTCTTGACCACCTCCGGCTGTCGTAGCCAGGAGGCGCAGCAGATGGGCGAGCATTCCGTGCGTGCGCTGAGCCATCGTGCGCAGACGTGGCGCGTTCAACGTCGGACGAGGAAGGGTAGAGAGCAGCTTCCGCTTGGAGATCCAGAGCAACTGCCTCATGAGGTGAATCATTGGTTAGCCTCACTGGAGGAGGTCACCCTCTTCTTTAGCCAAACGATGCGGTGTCCTGGCGATCCGGAGCTGGAGCGCTTCGGCGGCATGAGTGCCATCACCTGGCAGCCTACTTCAGGCGAGCTAAGGTTGATGGTATCGTTGGAAACCGACGCACTCTTTCGGACCGAGTCCGTCGGATGGGAGGTCGCATCCAGACGGAGCCGCTGGTTACGTCAGTTGGCCGATGAGTTGTGGGATGCGGTGCATCCAGACCGCCTTGTGACCGATGTGAATGTGTTGGAGCTGCTATACGATCCGACGCTGCCACCAGGGCTCCCTTGGCTCGTCTATGTCCGAGCGCCTGACGTGCTGCAGCGAACCATAGAAGGAGTACTGAAAACTCCTGGAGTGAAACGGGGTACTCAGGAGCTATGCGAGCTCCTGAGACGGTACGCCTATGAAGTCCAGTGTAACGGCACCGGCCGGCTCAAGGTCTGCTTTACAGAAACCCTGGACGGCTACACCGCAGGGGGCCGGGTGATTCCTGCACCACAGAGCAAGTTCTTGAAGGCATGGCAATCATGAGACAACAGCGTGGCCTACGTTTCCACGGGTGGCACCTCGCGGCAACCGTCTGGCTGATCCTGCACAGCCTCGGTGGGCCTGCCTTAATCGCCGGTACCGGTAGGCCGAACAAGGGAGGTTGTATGACTCGGTCAGCCTGGCCGCAGTAGAGATGCGGCGCTCCATGGCACACGGAAAAAACCGGCAGCGTGCGGCGCTGCCGGGATGCCTCGTACCACTCGTCAATGACCTCGGCCACGACGCGCCGCCGGCGTTCCGGTAATCGCAGAAGCGGGCGAGCTCCGGGAGCACCACCGTCTCGAACGCGGGGGAGTAAACCCGCGCGTAGGCTTCCGACCAGGTGATGTCCAGCTCCGGTATCCGATCCGTGTAGAAGCACTGGTAGAATGCCGCGTTGCTCTCTTCGTCCCCACGTTCGCGGTAGCCTTGCTCCACGGCGGCGAAATGTTTGACCGTGGCCTCGAACTGGTTCTGATCGAGCACTCGCTCGAATGTCTCCTGGGGAATCGGAGTCTGCCCCAGCCGCTGGTAAAATTCAAGCACTGACGGGTAGCGCATAGCCGCGCCTCCTGCCTGAGAACAGAGGTGGGGAGACATTGTTAATGAACAGCCCCTCAAGTGCAGCACGCGGTGGAGCTGCTGCCGAGGGA